>JAOPWA010000217.1 GCA_025965915.1 Dactylosporangium sp.
GCCGTCCGCCTCCGGCCGGGTCCGACCGTCGTCCATGGCACGGCGCGCGCTGCCCGTACTCACCGCCCTGATCTGGGCCGTTCCCGTCGTGACGCTGGTAGCGACGTCACTGCACTCGCCGGCTGGCGCCGCGACCCACGGCTGGTGGTCATGGCCGCTACGGTTGCAGTCCTACACCGGCCTGTTCCCCGAGGGCGAGGGCGAACTGCTGCGCTCGCTTGGGTTTACCGGTCTGTTGGCCCTGTTGGTCACCGTCGGCGTCATCGCTGTTTCGCTACCGGCCGCGTACGCGCTGGCCCGCCTGCGGCCGCCCGGAACGCCCGCCGCCGGGTTGCTGCTGCTCGCCGCGTCGGCCGTACCGGTACAGGCCGTCGCCGGCCCCGTCAACGAGGTCCTGCGCCTGCTCGGACTGGCCGGCACCGGGCTGGGCCTCGGGCTCGTACACGTGGCGCTCGGCGTGCCGTTCGCCGTCCTGGTGCTCCGCAACGCGCTGGCCGACGTGTCACCCGAGCACGTGCGCGAAGCGCGCCTCGCCGGCCGGCGGGAGTGGTGGGTGCTGTGGCGGATCGCGCCGGCCGCCAACCCGGCGATCGTCGCCGTCGCGGTGCTCGAGTTCGTGCAGGTCTGGAACGACTTCGTGGTGGGCCTCCTCTTCGGCGGCGCCCCCACTCCGCTGGGGTTGCTCCTGTTCGGCGAGACCCGGCAGTTCGCCACCAACAGCGGCAGGCTCGCGGCATTAGCGGTCGTGGTGTCGATCCCGCCGCTGCTGCTGGTGGCTCTCACCCGCCGCCGGGTCGTCACCGGCCTGGTGTCCGGGGCGGTCCGATGACGTTCACCTGGCGTGGACGCCGTAGCCCGCTGAGCCGTCCGCAGCGCTGGCAGCGGGTCCTCACCGCATCGGTGGCGCTCGGATCGGCCGCGGGCAGCATCGCCAGCAACATCCTCGCCAACCAGATAACCAACCAGAACTTCGATCCGTTGACCTGGGCGACGGCAGGGCTCGCGGCGGTCACCGCCGCCGCCTTCGCCGGGCTTCAGGTCCAGAACCGGCGGGCGCGCGAAGCCGAGCGGGCGGCCGTGCCGCCACCGATCGTACGGTTCCAGCCACTCGCGGACCTGCCGTTCACCTCGGGTTTCATCGGCCGGCGGGCCACGCTGGACTGGATCGTCGACGCCATCCGCGCCGAGCACGCGCTGGCGCTCGTCGGGCGCCGCGCGGTCGGCACGTCGGCATGTGTCATTGAAGCGGCCAACATGGTCCGGGCCCGCTACCCCGACGGCCAGCTCTATCTGGACCTCCGCCAGGCCGACCGGAGCCTGCGTCCACGCGAGGTACTCGACGCGCTGTGCCGCAAACTCGGCATCGACCAGTCCACCCTCGGCAAGGCCCGTGACCTCGACACCGTCACCTCGTTGCTGCGGTCGCACCTCGGTGAGCGCCGCGTACTGCTCGTACTCGACAACGTCAGCGAACCCGAGCAGGTCCGGGCGCTCCTGCCGCCCGCGCCGCATTGCCGCCTGCTGATGGCGGGCTCGGGCGCGCTGGACGGGTTGGACGGCGTACGCGTGCGGCGACTGGCGGAACCGTCCACAGAGGAGGCCATGGAAATTTTCGCCACCGCCGTCCGCGATGCCGGGCCGGTGCGACGTGACGTGCGTACCGACGCGTCGGTACGGGAGATGGTGGAGCTGGCCGGACGGCAGCCGCACGCCGTACGGGAGCTCGGGTACTGGATGGGCGTCAACGGCTGGTCGGCGCCGGAGTTGTTGGCGACGCTGCGCCGCGCGATGGCGCTGCCCGGCCGCCCCGACGCGACGCTACGGCTGCTCGCCGACCGCGACCGGGCGTACGCGGCCCTCGGTCGCGGGGCCCGCCGGCTGTACCGGTTGCTCGCGCTGATGCGGCAACCGTTGAGCCGGGGCGCGATCGCCGCCCTCTGCGGTATCAACGGCGGCCGGGCCGACCGTGTGCTGGCCGAACTGGTGACGGGTGCCTTCGCGACCGCCACCGCGGACGGCCGCTATCGGCTGCGCCCACTGTTGGCCGAGTATGCCCGCGTCCACCTGTGCTGCGCCGAGCCGGCCCGGCGGCGGGCGGCGGCTCAGGGCCGCGTGGTGCGCCACCTCGCCCGTCAGGCCGAGCGGTACGCGGCTGCTCTCTCGGGACCGGTGCCCGCGGCGCAACCGGTCGACGACCCCGGCACCTATTGGTTCACCCGGCACGAGGCGCTGCTGCGCACCGTCGTCTGCGGCTCCTGGGGCTCTCCCGGTGCGCTGCCGGCCACCCCGCCCGCGCGGGTACGCCGCTGGTGGCTACGCCTCGCCGTCGCGCTATGTACCTGGTACGCCACGCACGCGCGGCTCGACGACTGGGCGGCGGTCTGTCGCGCCGTCCTGGACTCCCCCGTGGCGAGAGAGCGGCCGGCCATCGCCGGGTGGGCGCACAACGAACTGGGGGCGGTATACCGCTGGCAGGGCAACCTGCACCAGGCGACCGTCGAGCTGGCCACGGCGGTCACGCTGCGCCACCGGCGCGGCGCGGCACAGTCCCGCACCAACCTCGGGCTCGCGCTCCTCGACCAGAACGACGTCGACGGGGCACTCGATCAACTTCAGCGCGCCCACCGGCAGCGCTCACCGACCGACCGCGCCGGCCAGGCACTGACCGAACTGGGCCTGGGCGCCGCGTTCCTGGCCCGGCAGGAACCGCTCAAGGCCAGACATCACCTGATCCTCGCGGCGAACCGTTTCGACGCGATCGGCGACCGGCGCGGGTACGCCGCGGCGCTGACCAATCTCGTCCTGGCCCAGTGGTGGTTGGGTGAGCGCCTCGACGCGGCACACGCGTGGAACGCCGCGCTGGAGAGCTACGAGATCGTCGGAGACCGGTACGGGCACGCGGTGGCCCTGCTCAACGCCGGCGCCGTCGTCATCAGCGACGACCCGGCCCGCGCGGGGCGCGCTCGTGAGCTGCTACTGGAGAGCCTGCGGCTGCGGGAAGCAACGTCCCAACCGGTCGGTCGGACCCTGCTCTATCTCGGCGACGCCGCCGACGCGCTGGACGAGCCCGACGAGGCGCAGCGGTACTGGAAGGAAGCGGCCGAGGCGTGTCGCGTGGCGGGTGACGACGACGGCACGACCGCGGCGCGACAACGGATGTCGGCCTGAGCCGGCGTCGGCGCACCGGCGCTCGCCCGGCGTAGGCTTTCCGCCGATGGCCTCTGACCTCGAAGAGCGCTTCGCCGGCATCGCCTCGCGGCTCGTCCCGGCCCAGCCGTACCGGGATCCGGATCCGGACGAGCGGCGGCTGGCGATGGCCGCCATGGGCCACCTCGTGGCACCCCGGCGCGACTGGTCGACCGCCACGGCCGGGTTGACCCGGCTCGGCTTCGCCTATACCGACGACGTGGACACGAGTACCGGCCGCCGGTACGCGATGTACGCCGATCAGGCCCGCAACGGCCAGGCGTGGGGAGTCGTGCTGGTCGACCTGTCAGTACCCGCGCGCCTGGTCGTCGAGGTGCCGCACCCCAACTCCGACCTGCGCACGGAGCGGATGGGCATTCAGTTGTTCCGGCTCACTCCCGGCTCGATCGTGCTGATGGCCGGCGCCCATCGCAAGGCGGGCAACGGCGCGGCGGACGTGGCCCACAACGACCGGTCTCTCTTCAGCGCCCTGGCCGCCGCAACGGCGGACCGGCACCTGCCCCAGATCCAACTGCACGGGTTCGCCGACCACAACCTTGCCGGCCTCGACGCGGTCGTCTCGACCGGCACTCGGACGGCTACCCCGGCGGCGGTACGGCTCGCCGAGAAGCTGAGACAGATCGGCCTCACCACGTGCCAGTCGTGGGAGAACAGTCGTGGCCGGCTCGAAGGAATCGGGAACGTCCAGGCCCTGGCGGCGGTGCGCGCCGGTTCGGTCTTCATCCATCTGGAGTTGAACTGGCGGATCCGGCGCGACAACGGGTTACGTGCGGGGGCGGTCGAGGCCGTCGCGGCCGCCGAGATCGCAGGATGAGCGGGCTGTCGTCACGGCGAAAATCGCGATGAGCACCGTAGCGTCGCGGGTATCGTCGGCCGACAACGCTGATCAGGAGCCCCTGTGACCTTCACGCTGCGCCCGATGACCGACGACGACCTCGCGACGCGCACCGCCGCTCTTACCGACGACTACGCGCTCGACCTGCACAGGTCGCGGGGACTGCCACCCGATCGGGCCCGGATCGAGGCGCAGCGGCAACTGGCCGAACTGCTGCCCGATGGTGTGTCCACCGACGGCACGCTCATGTTCACGGCGGAGGCCGACGGCGTCGCGGTCGGCTGGATCTGGATCAGCCTTCCGTCGGCGCCGGAGCGACCGGATACCGCCTGGATATACGAGGTCCAGATCGACGCCGAGCAGCGGGGCAACGGGTACGGCCGCGCCATCATGTTGTCCGCCGAGCGGGAACTGGCCCGGCGGGGCGTCACCCGGCTCGCGCTCAACGTGTTCGGACACAATGCGGCCGCCATCCGCCTGTACGAGAGCCTCGGTTTCCAGACCACCAGCCAGCAGATGGCCAAGTCCATCGCGCCGAAGCAATCCCGGTAAATTCCTCCATCAGTACGCCCAGCGGGTAGCCGCCACGACATCTTGCGGTTCGCGACCGGCGAACAACTCCACCTCGGCGCGGCGGACCGCCAGGAACGCCTCGAACAACTCCTCCCCCATCGCGGCCCGCAGCAACTCGTCGCGCTCGAGTCGGGCGATGGCCGCCGGTAGGGACTCGGGCAACCGGGGAGGCTGGTCGGGTTCGGGCAGCCCGGCCGGGTCGACCACCACCTCTTCCGGCAGCCGCAGGCCCGCGTCGACGGCGTCGGCCACGACGGCGCACACGGCGCCCATAGCCAGGTACGGGTTGGCCGCCGGATCGCAGCATTTGATCTCGACGTTGGCGGCGGTGTCGCGAGCGCCGGTCACGCCGGTCACGAACCGCAGCGCGGCCTCCCGGTTTTCCCGGCCCCAGCATTGGAACGCGCCGGCCCACCGCTGCGGCACGAGGCGCAGATAACTTGTCACGCTCGGCGCGGTGACGGCGACCAGCGCGGGCAGCCGGTCGAGCAGGCCGGCCAGTATCGACTCGCCGCGGGCGGTCATGCCGTGCGGCCCGTCGCCCCCGGCGAACAGGTTGCCGTCGCTGTTCCACGCCGAGAAGTGCAGGTGCGCGCCGTTACCCACCTGTCCGGCGGCGACCACGGGCGCGAACGACACCCGCAGCCCGTGCCGGGCGGCGACCGCGCGAATCGTCTGACGCAGCAGCACGACCGTGTCGGCGGCGGCGACCGGGTCGGTCGGGGCCACCGACAACTCCAGTTGCCCTGCGGCGTACTCGGGATGGAACTGCTCGACCGCCACGTCCTGAGCGTCTAGGGCGTCCAGCAGGTCCCGGATGTAGTCGGACAGCTCGACGACGCGGGTCATCCCGTACGCCGGACCGGCGCTGGCCGGCACCGGCGCGTCTCCGCCGTCTCCGCCGTCGCCACCTTCGCCGATGAACCACTCCACTTCGAAGGCGGCTTTCAGCTGGAGGCCGGCGTCGTCCAGCCGCGCCACCATGCGGCGCGCGAACATGCGCTGGCAGGCCGGGTACGGCTCGCCCTCCTGGGTCCACCGGTCGACTGGTGCCCATGCCCAGCCCGGTTGCGCGGCGAGGACGGTCAGCCGGTCAAGGTCCGGGTGCAGGCGCAGGTCCCCCATGGGACCTCCGATGTACCGGCTCGTCGTGATCGAGTCGTCGACGCAGAACACGTCGAACACGGGTGACGCCCCGATCCCCCAGGCTGCGGCGTCCGGCAGCCGGTGCCGGGGCACTGTCTTCACCCGGGTGATGCCGGCGTTGTCGACCCAGGTCAACGCGACCGCCCGGACAGCTCTGGTGGCCAGGTCGTCAGTGAGCTCGCGGGCCTGCTCAGCGAGCGCGTCGCGGTCCATAACCTCCAGCATCCCCCAGCTTCCCATGATCACGGAAACGTGGTGCCGCCACGACAGCACCACGTTTCCGTGATCATGAGAAGGCAACGGTCTATCGTTGGTGCGATGCGCGTAGTGATCGCAGGCGGGCACGGGCAGATCGCGATGCGGCTGGCGCGCCTGCTCGCCGACCGTGGGGACATGCCGGTCGGGCTGGTACGCAACGCTGACCACTTCGCTGACGTACGCGCCGCCGGCGCCGAGCCGGTGCTCCGCGACCTGGAAGAGGCCTCGGACGCCGAGGTCGCGGAAGTGGTGGCGGGCGCGGACGCCGTGGTGTTCGCCGCCGGAGCCGGGCCGGGCAGCGGCGCCGCACGCAAGGAAACCATGGACAGGCTGGGCGCGGCGCTACTGGCTGACGCCGCGCAACAGGTCGGGGTCCGACGGTATGTGCTGGTGAGCTCGATGGGGGTCGGCCGGGCCGATCAGCCCGACACCGACCCGGTGTTCGCCGCCTACCTGCGGGCGAAGGCGGCCTCGGAGAAGGACCTCCGGCGCCGGGACCTCGACTTGACGATCCTTCGGCCCGGCCGGCTCACCGATGAACCCGGCACCGGCCGGGTACGTCTCGCGCCGCCCCCTGTTCCGCACGGCGCGGTGTCCCGGGACGACGTCGCGACAGTCCTGCTCGCTCTGCTCGACCGGCCGGAGACCCGCGGCCAGACGCTGGAACTGGTCGCCGGAGACACCCCCGCCCAGGAGGCTGTAGCGAGGCCGAGCACCTGATCAGGGCTCGGCAGCAGCACAGCACGCCATGACCCGGTTCCCGGCGTCCAGCAGGGCGAACACCTACTTCTCCCCGGTCAGTCCGGGTGCAGGCCCCCATCCAAGCCGATCACCTTGTTGGTCAGGTACCCGTTACGCAGCATCGCCAGTGCGAGGTCGGCCACCTCCTCCGGCGTTCCGAGCCGGCCGACCGGAATCGGCAACGGCAGGGCAGCCGGATCGTGCGGGTTCGCCGGCAACATGCGGGTACCCGCGATCAGCGCGGGCGCGATGGCGTTGACCGTCACGCCAACGTCCGCCACCCGGGAGGCCAAGAAGTGTGTCAGCCCGTGCAGGCCGGCCTTGCTCGAGGCGTAGTGCGGACCGACGAGCCCGCCCGTGAACGCTGCGATCGACGAAAAGAACAGGATCCGCCCGTACTCGCGCTCGATCATTCCTGGCAGTACCTGCTGGGCCAGGAAGAACGGCGCCCGCAGGTTCACCGCCTGAGTGTGGTCCCACAACTCGAGGTCGATCTCGTCCCACGACTTCTGCGTACCGACGCCGGCTGCCGCCACGAGCAGGTCGACCGGGCCTAACCGCTCTTCGGTCCGGCGGACCACGGCCCGCGGCGCCGCCGGGTGGGCGAAGTCCGCGTGCATGACGGTCACCCGCCGACCGGACGAGCGCACCTCCTCGGCGAGGCTCTCGGCTTCCTCGGCGTGGCCGCTGTACGTGAGAGCCAGGTCGACGCCACTTGCGGCCAACTGCCGGGCCAGCGCCGAGCCGATACCGCCGGACGCCCCGGTCACCAACGCGACCCGCCCCTCCAGTAGCCGTGCCGGGGCTGGTGTGTTCACGAGGTCCTCCCGGTCGTCGATTTGAAGTCAGTCCGGTACTGGTGCCCCCGCGAGCTGAATCCATGCGCCCACCGCCGAAGCGCTCCCCGAGCTGTGAGCAGCCTTAACTATCGCTTTAGGACATTGACCCGGCCGACAATGATCAATAACGTCGCGAACGTGATACCAGCGGCACTGTCGCGGCCCTTCGGGCAGGTCGCGGCCGTCAGCGGGGCCATCACGCTGGTCGCTACGGCCATCACCGTCCTGATCGTCCGCAACGCGGGTGCCGGCTCATCCCGCCCCGCCACCTGGGCGAATGCATTGGCCGCGGTTTCGGTGCCGTCCACACCGGTGCCGGCGCGGTTCGACACGCTGCCGCCCGGTGCCGTACTGCCCTCCGGTGGGCAATGCGCCGCCTGGGTGCGCACGAAACCGTACCCGGAGAACAGGGGCGCCAACCGGCGCGCCAACCAGACCACCGGTCACCCGGTCGGGTCCGCGTTCTTCAGCGGCGCCGATCCGCGCGCCAACTCGAAGATCGCGCCGCGCATGGACGGGCAGTTCACCGGCAGCACGCGGGAGATCCTGCGGTGGGCCGCCTGCAAGTGGGGCGCCGACGAGGATCTTGTGCTGGCGCAGGCGGCCATCGAGAGCCGGTGGCAGCAGAACACCGTCGGCGACTGGACCGGTGACGCGTCGCGCTGCGCGCCGGGCCGCGGGCCCGGCGTGGACGGCGTGCCGGGCGAGTGCCCGGAGAGCTTCGGAATCCTGCAGGCCCGGTACCCGAACGCGAAGGCTGCCTGGCCGGGGATCGCCAACTCCACCGCGATGAACGCCGACGTGACGTACGGGATGTGGCGGGCGTGCTTCGAAGGGTACGAGGGGTGGCTCAACACCCTCGGTCGGGGACGCGACTACGCCGCCGGTGACGCGTGGGGCTGTGTCGGCCGCTCGTTCAGCGGGCAGTGGCACGTCCCGGCGGGCGACGAGTACGTGCGTCGCGTGCGTGGCTTCCTTGACCAGAGGATCTGGGAGACACGGGGCTTCCAGCAGCCGTGAGCGTCAGGACGCCCGGTCCACCCGAGGGAGCGGGGCCACGGATCGGGCGTCCTCCTCACCCCGAGCGCTGGGGGCCTGCTCCAGAAACCGCAGTAACTCGACCGGGAACGGGAGTACCAGCGTCGAGTTCTTCTCGGCCGCCACCTCCACCACGGTCTCCAGCAGCCGCAGTTGCAGGGCCGTCGGGGTGTCCGCCATGGTGGCCGCCGCCTGCGCCAGTTTGTGGGACGCCTGCAACTCCCCGTCTGCGGAGATGATGCGCGCCCGCCGTTCGCGTTCGGCTTCGGCCTGCCGCGACATGGAGCGCTTCATCGACTCCGGCAGCGAGACGTCCTTGATCTCCACCCGGTCGATGTGGATACCCCAGTCCAGCGCCGGGCTGTCGATCATGATTTCCAGGCCCTGGTTGAGCCGCTCCCGGTTGGCGAGCAGATCGTCCAGGTCGCTCTTGCCGATGATCGAGCGCAGTGAGGTCTGCGCGACCTGCAGCACCGCGAAGCGGTAGTCCTGCACGTTGACGACGGCCCGGACCGGGTCCACGACGTTGAAGTACACGACCGCGTCGACCTTGACCGTCACATTGTCGCGGGTGATGCAGTCCTGCGCGGGGACCGGCAGCGTGACGATCTGCATGTTCACCTTGCGGATCCGGTCCACGCCCGGCGCTATTACGGCGAGTCCCGGACCCCGGATCCCGTCGCGGACACGGCCGAACCGGAAGACGAGCCCACGCTCGTACTGCTTGACGATCCGTGCGCTCGCCGCGGTCCACACCGCTCCCAGACCCACGGCGGCGATGAGCACATCGATGATGACCATGACAAGCTCCGCCTGTCGTAGCGGTCAGCTTCTTCCGCCGATCCTATCCCCACTCAGACAAACTGTTGCGCGAGGTAGACGGTAGAAACGACCGCGACCAGCACGGCGATGACCCATCCCGCGACCCGCAGGGCCGGCCCCGCCGGCAGTCCGCCCATGATGCGACGGTTTCCGGTGACGAGTACGAGCATGACGAGCCCGAGGGGCGTGGCCACCCCGGCGACCAGGCTGGCGATGAACAGCAGCCGGATCGGACTGATGTCGGCGGACGCCACCGCGGCACCGATCACGGTCTGCGCGGCGATGACCGCGTAGAAGCGCGGCGCCTCTCGTACGCCGCGCGACAGGCCACGTGGCGAGCCGACATGTGCCGCGGCGGCGTAGCCGCCCGACGCCATGATGACGGGCAGCGCGATGATGGCGGAGGCGAGCAGACCGACAGCGAACAGGGTGCCGGCGAGCGGTCCGGCGAGCGGACGCAGCGCCTGGGCGGCCTGTTCAGCGGTGTCCACGCGGATGTGGCGGGCACCGAGCGTGGCGGCGCTGGCCACCAGGATGAACCACAGCACGGCACCGGCCAGCGCGGCACCGACGATCCCGTCGAACTCGCGCACCTTCAGCCAGGCCCGGGGTACCGGCTCCTCGACCTGCTCCACGGTCTGCCACACGTACATATACGTGGTCAGAGTGGTGCCCATCAGCGCGAGGGCGCCGGCGACGTACTCGGGATCCAGGCGCACGGACGGCACCAGGCTGCCCCGCGCCACCGCCGCCCAGTCCGGATGCGCGAGCAGCGCGGCCGCACCATAGCCGAGCAGGCACAACATGACGTACTTGAGGATCCGCTGGACCTCGTCGTACCCGCCGAGCAGCAGCAACGTGAGCAGTGCGGCGGCGAACGGCAGCACCAGCCAGCGCTCCCCCACCCCGGCGAGCAGGCCCATCGCGGCCGCTCCCGCCTTGAGGTCGGCCGCGATGGTCACCACGTTGACCGCCAGGATCGACCCGAGCAGCAGGGCACTGAGAGGCCGGCTGTACCGGTCCGCGACGGCCTTCTGCAGGTCCCGACCGCTGATGGCGCCCAGCCGGGTCGCCAGCGTCTGCACGACGGCCAGCACCGGCACCATCAGTAGCGCCAGCCATGCCAGGCCGTACATGGTGGTGGCGCCGATGACGACCAGCGTCGCCACGGTGGTCGGGTCGGCGTCGGCGGCGCCGGACACCACTCCGGGGCCCACGACCCGGTAGTACTCCGGTCGTTGAGGACCGGCCGTACCGCGAGCCTCGTCCGACCGCACCCGTCGTCGCCGGTACTCACGCCCTCACGCGGAGCATCCGGTACTCAGGCCCTCGCGCGGAGCATGTCGTGCGGGTCGAGAACGTACTTCCTCGCCGCGCCCTGGTCGAACTCCTGGTAGCCCCGGGGCGCCTCGTCGAGCGGGATCGGCGTGGCGTTGACGTTCTTCGCGATCGACACCCGGTCGTGCAGGATCGCCATCATCAGTTGGCGGTTGTACCGCATGACCGGACACTGCCCGGTGAAGAAGGCGTGGGACTTGGCCCAGCCCAGGCCGAGGCGGATCGACAGGGATCCCTCGCGGGCGGCCGGATCCGTGGCACCCGGGTCGCCGGTGACGTACAGGCCGGGAATGCCGATCGCCCCGCCCGCGCGGGTGACCTCCATCAGCAGGTTGAGCACGCTCGCAGGCTGCTCGGTCTGGGCGTCCCTACCGTGTCCGTGCGCCTCGAAACCGACCGCGTCGACGCCGCAGTCGACCTCCGGCTCACCCAGAATCTGCTCGATCTGCTCCTTCGGATCGCCCTCGGACACGTTGACGGTCTCGCATCCGAAGCTGCGCGCCTGCGCCAGTCGCTGCTCGTTGAGGTCACCGACGATGACGACGGCGGCGCCGAGCAGGAACGCCGACGTGGCGGCGGCGAGCCCGACCGGACCGGCACCGGCGATGTATACCGTCGAGCCGGTGGTCACGCCGGCGGTGACACAGCCGTGGTAACCCGTGGGGAAGATGTCCGCGAGCATGGCCAGGTCGAGGATCTTCTCCATCGCCCGCTCCCGGTCGGGGAACTTCCGCAGGTTCCAGTCCGCGTACGGCACCATCACGTACTCGGACTGGCCGCCCGGCCAGCCGCCCATGTCCACGTATCCGTAGGCAGAGCCGGGCCGGTCGGGGTTGACGTTGAGGCAGATCCCCGTCTTGCCTTCCTTGCAGTTGCGGCAACGCCCGCAGGAGATGTTGAACGGTACCGAACACAGGTCACCCACCTGGATGAACTCGACGTCCGGCCCTTTCTCGACCACCTCCCCGGTGATCTCATGGCCCAGGACGAGCCCCTGCGGTGCGGTCGTGCGGCCCCGGACCATGTGCTGGTCACTGCCGCAGATGTTGGTGGCGATGTTCTTCAGGATGGCGCCGTGCCGCGTCTTGCGGCCGACGTTGGCCGGGTTGACTCCCGGGCCGTCCTGCAGTTCGAACGTGGGGTAGTCGGTGTCGTGCACTTCGACCCTGCCGGGGCCCATGTACGTGACCGCCCTGTTTCCTGCCACCGGGTGGCTCACCTTCTCTCGTCGTCGCGCCCGTTCGGGTGATCGGCGGGGCGGTCGAGGCGATCCGGGACGTCATGGCCATCGGGCACGTCGCGGGCGTCGGACACGTCCTGGCCGAGTGAGTTGTCAATCGGCGCCCGGCGGCCTTCGATCTCACCCTCGGTGCCCTGCGGCGCTCCCACGGGCACCTCGCGCACCGGCCGGGCCACCACGACGTAGCCGAGCGTCGCGAGTACGGCACCGATGAGTGGTCCGGCGACGTACACCCAGAACTCGCGCCACGGGGTAAACCCGCCGAACAGGGAGTTCACGACGTACGGGCCGAATGTGCGGGCCGGGTTGAGCGAACCGCCGGTGACCGGGCCGATGACGAAGATCGCGACACTGACCGAGAGCCCGATGACCAGGCCGGCCGGGCCGGGCGGCGCCCGCCGGTCGACCCCGAGCGCCATGATGGCGAGCAGCAGCAGGAAGGTGGCCACCGCCTCCGCAGTCACCCCCCTGACATAACCGGCCGTGGGGTTAAGCGCCGTCAACCCCACACCGCCGATCTCCGTCGCACGCGGGCCGAAGACCACGACCACCAGTAGGCTGCCCAGCACCGCGCCGACCAGTTGGGCGGCGATGTACGCCGGCACATCCCGCCACGGGAACCGTCGGATGGTGGCCAGCGCGATGCTCACGGCCGGGTTGATGTGCGCGCCCGAAGTCGTGCCGAATCCGTACACGACGACCGCGATGACCAGGCCGAAGGCGAGACCGATCACGCCCAGTCCGGCGTAGTCGAGCCGTCCGTCTCCAGCGATGATGGCCGCGACCACCGAACCGGCGCCGAAGAACACCAGGAGCGCGGTTCCAATCAGTTCGGCGAGAACACGGCGCATAAGGTGCGCCGACATGCTGAGGCCCTTCCACCGCGTGGAAGACCTAAACCGGCCGGCTAGGCGAGCGCCGTCGGCACCTCATGCAGTCGCACCCGGACGGCCGTACCGGGCGCCAACTCGGCCAGCCGGACGCTGGCGACCTGCGCGACGACCAGTACGTCGTCGGGGAGTTCGACGGTAACCCTGCTCATGGGCCCGAGGAAGCTCGCCGCGAGGATTCGTCCGACTCCGTCCGGGTCGGCCAGCACGTCGACGGCTTCAGGCCGCACGAGTGTGGTGACCTCGCTCGCGTCCGCCGGGGCGCTCCTGGGGTCGACCAGCGGCAGCCGGGCGCCGAGCGCCTCGACGGCACCGGTCGCCAGGCGCCCCGGAAGCCGGTTACTCAAGCCCACGAAGTCGGCGACGAACGGGGTCGCCGGGCGCAGGTAGATCTCGGAGGGCGGGCCGACCTGCTCCAGCCGCCCCTCGCGCATCACACCGACCCGGTCGGCGACGGCGAGCGCCTCCTCCTGGTCGTGCGTGACGAACAGGGTGGTGGTGCCGACCTCGACCTGGATCCGGCGGATCTCGTCGCGGAGCTGTACCCGGACCTTGGCGTCGAGGGCCGACAGCGGCTCGTCGAGCAGCAGCACCTGCGGCTCGATCGCGAGCGCACGGGCGAGCGCCACTCGCTGCTGCTGGCCACCGGAGAGCTGGTTGGGGTACCGGCCGGCGTGCGCGCCGATGCCCACCAGTTCCAGCATCTCGGCGGCGCGCCGGCGCCGCTCCCCCGCCTGCCGCCTGCGCAGACGCAGCCCGAACTCGACGTTCTCCTGCGCTGTGAGGTGCGGGAAGAGGCTGTACGCCTGGAACACCATGCCCATGTCCCGGCGGCTGGCCGCGAGGGCCGTGATGTCGCGACCGCCGACCACAACCTGGCCGGAGTCGGTGTCCTCCAGCCCGGCGAGCACCCGCAGCGCCGTGGTCTTGCCGCAGCCCGAGGGGCCCAGCAGCGCGACCAGTTCGCCGGGTGCGAGGTCGAGGTCGAGCCCGTCGAGCGCCTGCACGTTGCCGAATCTGCGACGCAAGCCCTCCAGTCGGACCTCCACGCCGCGCCGGCCGCCGCGGTCCGCACCAGCCGGCGTGGCCACTTCGATGGATCCGGTCACGGCGTCTCCTTTGTCGCACGGCGGCGTCGGCCCCGGCCGACTGAGGAAATCCGTCGGCCCCGGCCGACGAGGGACAACAGCAACAGCAGTACGAACGCGAGCACCAGCGCCGCCAGCGACACCGCCACCGACATCGTCGCGCTGCTCTTGCCGAGCAGGTTGATGGCGACCTGCAGGTTGCTGCGGTTGAGCAGGGACGCCAGGGTGAACTCGCCGAGCACCAGCGCCACCGCGAGGAAGGCTGCGGACAGCACCGCCGAGCGGATGTTCGGCAGGACCACTCGCCACATCACCGTGCCCCAGCCTGCTCCGAGGCCGCGCGCCGCTTCGGCGAGCGTCCGCACGTCGATCGAAGACAGCCCCGCGTCGATGGCGCGGTAGGCGTACGGGAGCACGAGGATCGTGTACGCGAAGGTGAGCGTGAGCGACGAGCCGCCGAGGAAGTAGTTGACCCACGCATACACCGGGGCGAGGCCGACGACGAGCACGATGGCCGGGATCGTCAGCGGAAGCAGGCAGACGAACTCCACCACCCGGCGCAGCCGGGGCAGCCGCAGGCGTACCCAGATCACGGTGGGCACCAGCAGCACCAGCATGAGCAGCACGGTGAGCACGACCAGCCCGGCCGAGTCGGTGATACCGGCCCACAGGTCGGGGTACGTTTCGCCCAGCTTCCGCCAGTCGACCAGCAGCCGCCAGGTGTCGAACGACAGTTTCCCGCCCGCCCCGCGGGTGGTGAACTCGAGCATCGCCAGCAGCGGCAGCAGGAAGAACGTGGCGAGCAGGGTGACGACCACCCAGCGGAACGCCCGCTGACGACGGGCCCGCCGCCGGCTGAGCCCTTGGCGCCGGGACGGCACGCCGCCCACCGTCAGCCCAGCCATCGCGCGGTCCTTCGCTGCAGGAGCGCGTACAGCGACATGACCACGGCGACGACCACGACCATCCCGAGCGCCATCGCCTTGCCGAGGTTCTGCTGGCCGAGGACGACCTCGCTGGTCAGCGCCGACCGGATTTGCAGCGGCACGATCGGGCTGCCCTGGCTGACCAGCGCCGCCGCGGTCGCGTACGCCGAAAAGGCGTTCGCGAACAGCAGCAGCGTCGAACCCAGGAACGCCGGGGCCAGCAGCGGCCCGGCGACCCGGCGCCAGTACTGCCAGGTCGACCCGCCGAGACTCTCCGTCGCTTCTCTCCATTGTGGGCGGATTCCGTCCAGCGCCGGCAGGAACACGATGACCATGAGCGGGACCTGGAAGTAGGTGTACACCAGCACCAGGCCGGGCAGTTCGAACAGCCACACGCCGTGCGAGTAGATGTCGATGCCGAGGCTGTCGCGCAGGAATACCGTGACGAAGCCGGAAAGGCCCAGGGTCGCGATGAACGCGAAGGCGAGGGTGACGCCGCCGAACTGGGCCAGCACGCCGGACGCGGCGGTGACGACGCGCCGCAGCAGGCCGCCCTCCTTTGCCGTGACCAGGACGTACGCGAGCAGCGCCCCGAGCACCGCACCGAGGACGGCCGTCACAGCCGACAGCAGGATGCTGCGCGTGAACGCGTCGACGATGTATCCGTTGGTCAGCGCGGCCAGGTTGGCCAGGGTGGGGCGGCCGTCGTCACCGGTGACCGCCCCGACCGCCACCACCAGGGTGGGGATGGCCAGGAACACCGTGACGAACGCGAAGAACGGGACGACGCCGAGCAGGCTGCGGCCCCGCTTCAGACTGCGCCTGAGAGTGCCCCGGCTGAGCGGACGACCGCTGAGCGGACGACCGCTGAGCGGGCCCCCGCCGAGCGGGCCGCGAACGCCGGGCGGGGTCGCCCCGGCGTTCGAAGCCCGCTCAGGCGAGCCTTCAACATCAGTACTCATACCGTCGGTCAGCCGATGGCCTTGGCCCAGTTGGCCGTCAGGTAATCCTTGGCCTTCTTCGTCTGCTCCTCCGTCTGGAACACCGGCGTGCCGGTGGTCTTCGGCAGCGCGCCGAAGGCGGCCTTGTCGATGGTGCCCGCCTTGTCCATCGCGTCGGCCCGCACCGGCCGCGCGCCGCCCTTGAGCCACAGGTTCTGACCCTCGTCGGAGTACAGGAACTCCTGCCACAGCCGGGCGGCCGCGGGGTGCGGGGCGTCGGCGTTGATGGCCTGCACGTAGTACGAGCCGAGGACGGCGTTGGCCGGTACGACCGTCTTCCAGTCGAGCTTGCCCTTGAGCTTCGCCCCCTGCGCGACGTTGAGGTAGTCCCAGTCGATGACGACCGGGGTCTGACCCGATTCGATCGTCGCCGGAGTCGGGTCGACCGGGAGGAAGTTGCCGGCCTTCTTCAACTGGGAGAAGAAGTCGACGCCCTTGGAGATGTCGTCGGCGGAGCCACCGTTGCCCAGCGCCGTCATGACCACGCCGCTGAACGCCGCGCCGGCCTGGGTCGGGTCACCATTGAGGGCTACCTTGCCCTTGTACTCCGGCTTGAGCAGATCGGCGATGGTCGCGGGCGCCGGCACCTTCGACGAGTCGTACCCGATCGACATGTAGCCGCCGTAGTCGTTGGTCCACGTGCCCTTCGCGTCCTTGAGCGCGTCAGGGATCTCACTCCAGGTCGCCACCTTGTACGGGGCGAACTTCGCCACGTTCGCGGAGGCCACCGCGCCGCCGAGGTCGAAGACGTCAGGCGCCTTGTCCTGGCCCTTGAGCTGGACGGCCGCGTTGATCTCGTCCTGGCTCGACGCGTCGGGCTGCGCGGAATTGACCTTGATGCCGTACTTCGCGCCGAAAGCCTTGATTATCTCGCCGTAATTCGCCCAGTCCGGTGGCAGCGCGATGACGTTGAGCTGGCCTTCCTTCTTCGCCGCGGCCACGAGCTTGTCGAGTCCGCCCAGATCTGCGGCGCTGGCGGCCTTGGCGGCCGTGGCGGCGTCACCCGACCCGGAACTCGTCTTCGGCGGGGGTGAACAGGCGGCGACGCCCAGCGCGAGGGTGGACGCTGCCAATAAGGCCGCCCCGCGGGCAACCAAGCTTTGCACGGTTCCTCCTTCTTGCCGGGCCAGTGTCGGACCGGTATTGACCACCGATCCTCGTACACGATCGGGAAATGGGCTAGAAGAAGACCATGACAGCCTGGCAACGATAAAGTACCAGGTCAGCGACTTTCGGATGAATGCGTGAGCTCGCGGTTGCTGTGCGTGGCAATGCGGGAACATCGGCGCCCCTCCGCTGCTCGCCGAGCACGCCGGACTCACCGCCCCTAGACTCGTTGAAATGGACTTCGGCGTCGGATATTTCCCGACACACGACGGCATGAATCCCGGCTCTCTGGCGCAGATGCTCGAAGACCACGGTCAGGACGCGCTCCTCTTCGCCGAGCACACCCACATCCCGGCCAACCGGGAAAGCCCATGGCCCGAGGGCCCTGAGGGTACCCCGCTACCGAGAAAGTACTGGCACTGCTACGACCTGTTCGTGGCACTGATGGCAGCCGCGGCCGCTACCACGAAACTGCGCGTCGGCAGCGGCATCTGTCTGGTCATCGAGCGCGACCCGATCGTCACCGCCAAGGCGGTGGCCAGCGTCGACCATCTGTCCGGCGGGCGCTTCGAGTTCGGCGTCGGCGCCGGCTGGAACCGCGAGGAGATGCGCAACCACGGCACCGACCCGCGCAAGCGGATGGCGGTTCTCCGGGAGCGGGTCGAGGCGATGAAGGCGATCTGGACCCAGGATGAGGCCAGTTACTCGGGCGAGCACGTCAACTTCGAACGCATCTGGTCATACCCGAAGCCAGCCCAGCGACCGCACCCCCCTGTCCTCGTCGGGGGCGACGGGCCGACGGTCCTGGAGCGGGTGCTCGCGTTCGGCGACGCGTGGATGCCCAACTACCGCGGCGACGACGCCATCTTCGATCGCATCAGCGAACTGCGCTCCCGGGCGGATCGGCCGATCGAGGTACAGATGCTGTCCGCACCCCCCGACCCCGTCGTACTCGAGCGCATGGAGCGGGCCGGCGTGCGACGGGCACTGCACTGGCTGCCGTCCGGCCCGGCCGGCCCCGTGCAGCAGTCCCTGGACGTGTGGGAGGACGCGATCATCCAGTTCACCGGCGGATGACGAACGAGGAGGAGCGTCGGCGCTTCGCGAATGCCCGGGTCGCCCGGCTGGCCACCGCGGACGCCGACGGCCGCCCGCATGTCGTACCGATGGTGTTCGCACTGGCGGACGTGAAGGGCCCCGGCGGCACGGTCTACAGCGCCGTGGACGCCAAGCCCAAGCGCTCGACGTCACTGCGCCGCCTCGCCAACATCGCGGCCAACCCGCGCGTCGCCGTCCTCGTGGACCACTACGAAGACGACTGGAACGCGCTGTGGTGGGTGCGCGCTGACGGTACGGGCCGGGTACTCGACGCCGACGAGCCCGAAGGCCGGGACGCCATCGCGCGGCTGGCCGCGCGCTACCCGCAGTACCGGGAGGATCCGCCCCGGGGCCCGGTGGTGGCCATCAGCGTCGACAACTGGTCGAGCTGGTCGGCGGCCGGCGACTGAGCGCTCAGGCCGAGGCGATGAGCCCTCAGGCCGAGGCGACAAGCTCTCGGGCCCGGAACGGACCAAGCGGGTGCCTCGGCTCAGTCGGCCCGGCTGAGATCGCCGACCACGTCGGCGCGGACGAACGATGACCGCCGTCAATCCTGACTTGAGCGCCGCCGCCGCATCGTAGTGATCGCCAGGATCAGCGCCAGCGGCACGACGACGGCGACGGTCACGACGCCTCCCACCATCGTCGGCGACCAGTAGCTCTGCATCCGCTGGGGCCGTGACGCCGGCGGAAGGGCGACCACCGGCACGTTGCTCGGCGACGGCGCCGGCTTCGGGTCGGTGTCCCCCGGCTCCACCAGCCGGCCCACCGCCGCGTTCTTCGGCAGCGAGAAACCCCAGTCGAGCAGGCTCGCTGCCTGCTGCCAGCCGCGTACCGGTTCAGCCTCCGCACCGAGCAGTGTCACCACCAGCCGCCGGCCGTTACGCTCGGCGGCGCCGACGTAGGTGTGCCGCGCCAGGTCGGTGAATCCGACCTTGCCGCCCAGCGCCCCCGGGTACTGGTACATGAGCTGGTTGTCGTTGGAGATCTGGAATCCCTTGGGGTCCTGCGGCGGTTGGGCGGGGATCGACGCCACCTGTGTCGAGTCGTACTTACGGAAGTCGGCGCGGGCGAAGCAGAACCGCGCGATCAGTGCCAGGTCGTAGGCGCTCGTGAACTGGCCCGGCCCGTCCAGGCCCGACGACGTGACCGCGTGCGTGTCCAGGGCGCCGAGATGGCGGGCGGTGTCGTTCATCGCCTGCAGGCCGCCGGCCAGACCGGCGCTGCCGCCGCCCAACCGGGCCAGCACGTTGGCCGCGTCGTTGCCCGAGTTGAGGAACAGCCCGAGCCAGAGCGTCTCAACCGTGTAGTGGCCGCCGAGCAGGAGGCCGACTGCCGAGCTTCCCGGTTCGAAGTTCAGATCGGACTGGGTGACCTCGATGACCTGGGCGGGATCCAGCTTGGGCAGCACGGTCGCCGCCAGCAGCAGCTTCTGCACGCTGGCGGGCGGGCTCATCTCGTGGGGCCCGCAGGCGCCGAGCAGCGCGCCACTGTCCAGATCGGCCACCACCCAGGAGGTGGCGCTGAGTTTGTTGCCCGGTGGGGGCGACACCCCGGGAGGCAGCGTCAAACCCGCGGTCGCGAGGCCCTCGCCGCCGACCGTCGGCCGAGCGGGATCGCGCGTTGGCGGCACCGGCCGGGGCGGACGGGCCGACAGCGACGGCAGCGCAGCGGTGGGGCACGGCACGAACGGCGGCCGGGTCGCGCTCGCCGACGAACGGGCTATCGGGGAAGGGACCGTGCTGGAGGAGGACGGGAGCACGGGCGTGGGCGTCGCCAGTAGGGCGCTCGCCAATGCTGTCACCAGACGTCTGCCACTCACAAGTACGGAGGGTAACGGCCAGGCGGATCCGCCGCATGGCGTGGTGGAACCGCGGCGGTCGAATCTGCGTCGAAGTCGCCGACAACAGTGCGGGAGGCGAACATGACACATGAGAATCGCTCTATGTTGTTCAGAATTATCGGCGTCACTCTCTGTACCGCTATAACCGTCATGCCGGCCTCCTCGGCACCCGCCGTGGCCGTAGCCATGGTCAGCGCCCCGGGTGTCGACCGCGCCGATCCCTCGCCGGGAGCCCCCGTCGATGCCCTGTCGGCGGGGATCACCGCCTTCGGCCACGAACTCAGCCAAGTCACCGCCACCCCTTCGAAGAACTGGGTGGCATCACCGCTGAGCATCGCTTACGCGTTCGCGATGGCGCGGGCAGGCGCCGGTAGCGCGACAGCCGCGGAGATCGACCGAGCCTTCGGCTTTCCGTCATCAGGCACCGACGACGCGTTCAACGCCGCCACCCGCAAGTTGGCGGATCCGCAGCCCAAGGGTGCCGGCACCGGCAGACCTCCGACCCTGCTCATCGGCAACGCCCTCTTCACCGCTGCCGGGCAGCAGGTCGGAAAACCTTTCCTGGGTACGCTCGCCGCCCACTACGGTGCCGGTGTCTACCCGGTCGATTTCCACTCGGCGCGCGCGACGCAGACCATCAACGAATGGGTACGGGCGCAGACGGCCGACCGGATCCGCAAACTATTCGACCACCTCGACCCCGATACCAGGCTCGTCCTGGCGAACGCGGTCTACCTGCGGGCCGACTGGGAGCACC
>JAOPWA010000254.1 GCA_025965915.1 Dactylosporangium sp.
CCGGTGCCGTTGGATCATCTGGTCAAGTTCGACCACATTCCGGGGGTCAGCCGCGTCTACGACAGCGGCAACATCCGGATATACGACGTGAGGGGCGCATGAGACCAGCCGCTTTCCACCGCTACGGCGCGGCTGCGGTAGCCGCCGTCGTGGCGGTGGTCGCGGCTGCTGCCCAGTGGGTCACCCCGCCGTTCGTCCGGGTACCCGCCGGTCTGCTCCTCGCCGTCGTCCTGCCGGGGCTGGCTCTGACCGCCGCACTGTTCCCCGGCCGCGTGCTGTCGGCTGTGGAGCGCATCGTGCTGCCACCGGCCCTCAGCCTCGCGGTGCTCGTCGTCGGAGGCCTCGGCATGTTCGCGGCCGGCATCCCGCTGGGCCGCGCGTCGTGGGCGGCGCTCACCGTGGTGGTCACGGTCGCCGCCGCCGTCGTCACCGTGCTGCGCCACGGGGCCGCCGACGGCGGGTCGGCCGAAGAGACGGCCATGTTCGGCCAGGTGCTGCTCGTCGAGCGGGAGAAGATGACCGTCGGAGCGGCGGCGTGGCGGTTGGCGCCGCTCGCGGTCGCGCTCGTGGCGATCGTCGGCGCCGGGGTCTTCGCCCTGCGCAGCGCTCAATCCGACGGCAGCCCGTTCACCGGGTTGGCGTTGGTGCCCGCCGCGGTCGGGGCCGGCCAGCCGGCACCGCCGCAGCGGACCGTGAAACTGTCGGTACGGTGCGAGGAGGGCGTGGCGACGGAGTACGCGTTGCGCGTCGCAGGCACCGGGTTCGAGCGTACGTTCACATTCGCCTTGCGGTCCGGCGCCATCTGGTCGCAGACCGTGAAGGTGCCGTCGACCGGCACCGTCACCGCGGACCTGTTCAAGAACGGCGGCGGGACTCCGTACCGCAGCGTGTCACTGGCCGGTAAGGCATGACGTTCTACCAGAGTGGCAGCGCCACCGGGGCGGAGGACCCGCTCCTGCAGGCGCTGCGCTGGCGCACGGTGTACGAGAGCTCCAGCGCCGCCACGCCGCGCAACCGACTGAAGCGGGCCGTGCGCCGCAACGGTGACCTGCTCAGCAACTCCGGTTCGCTGATGGCGACCAGCCTCCTCACCTCGGCGGTCGGCTTCGGGTACTGGTGGGTCGCGGCCCGACTGTTCCCGGAGGAGGCGGTCGGTTCGGTCTCGGCCGCCGTGTCGGCGATGACGCTGGTCGGGACGCTCGGCATGTTCGGAATGGGTACCCTGCTCATCGCCGAACTGCCCCGGATGGCGGAAAGGCGGTGGAACCTCATCACCACCTGCCTGTTGGTCTCCGGCGCGGTCGCCGTGGTCGGCGGTCTCATCTACGAGGTCCTGGCCTACTTCCTCAACCCGGGGCTGCGCGACGCGTTGGGCTCTCCGCTGGCCGCCGCGCTGCTGCTGGTGGGCATGTCGGTCAACGCCGCCACGCTGGTGCTCGACGAGGGTCTGGTCGGGCTGCTCCGGGGCCGGCTGCAGTTGATGCGCAACGCGTACTTCGCCGTCGGCAAGCTGGTCCTGCTGTGCCTGCTCGCGGTCCTCCCGGTCACCGTCAGCGGTACCGACATCCTCGCCACCTGGGTCGCCGGCAGCTTCCTGTCGGTGGCGCTGCTCGCACTGTCGCTGCGGACCCGGGGGCGCCGGGTGTCGGTGCGCCCCGACCTGTCGCTGCTGCGCGGCCTGGGCCGGCACGCCCTCGACCACAACCTCCTCAACCTGGCGCTTTTCCTGCCGCGCACGATGCTGCCGCTCGTGGTCACGGCGGTCCTGTCGACCAGCGCCACGGCCGCCTTCTACACCGCCTGGATGGTGGTGGCGGTCCTCGCCATGATCCCCGGCAACGTGGCCACCACGCTGTTCGCGGTCGCCAGCGGGGACGGTGCGGCGCTGCGCGGCAAGATGCGGATGGCGCTGCTGGTCTCGCTCGGTATCGGCGTGCCGGTGTCGACGCTGGTCGCGATCCTGGCTCGTCCGATCATGACGACGTTCGGCCCGGGGTATGCGAGCGCCGCCGGGGCCCTGTCGATCCTGTCGCTGACGTTCGCGGCGACCGTTGTACGGCAACTGTTCATCGCGGTGTCGCGGCTGCAGAACCGGGCCCGCCGGGCCAGCGTGTACGCGCTCCTCTCTGGCGCTGCCGAACTGGCCGCCGCGTGGTACGGCGCCTCGCACGGCGGGCTGACCGGCCTGGCGATGTGGATCGGCGCCGTCTTCACGCTGGAGGGCGTGTTCATGGCACCAGCGGTCCTCCGGGCCGCGCTCGGCACCCCGTCGCCGTCGCCGTCGCCACCGCTGCCGTCGCCACCGGTATCGGCGCCGGCGCGGCCGCTGCCGTCGCAGCGCGCCGCCTTCGGCGAGGCACCGACGGTCCAGTTCCGGCTGAACGACGGGTACACCCGGTCGGGGGAGTCGCGGTGACCCTGCCGTCGGTGTCGGTCGTCGTGCCGACCTACGGTCGCCGGGACCGCCTGGCGGCGGTCGTGGCCGCGATCGCCGCCGACCCGCACGTGTCCGAGATCGTCGTGGTCGTGGACGGTTGCCACGACGGCTCGTACGAGCTGTTGAAGGAGTTGGCCGAGGCCGAGCCCCGGCTCAACCCGGTGTGGCAGGACAACAGCGGCGACGCGGCCGCCCGGCAGACCGGGGTCGAGTGCGCCTGCGGTGACGTGGTCCTCCTGCTCGACGACGACGTCCTGGCCGGGCCGGGGCTCGCCACGGCGCACGCCCGGGTCCATGCCGGACGCGAGGGCCTGGTGCTGCTCGGCTACATGCCGACCAGCCGACCCGTCACCCGCCGGCCGGGCGACTTCGCCACCGTCCTCTACGCCGACGAGTACGAGCGGGCCTGCGCCGCGTACGACCGGGACGCGTCGTCGATCCTGACCCACCTGTGGATGGGGAACCTGTCCGTACGCCGTACCGACGCGCTCCGGGTCGGGCTCGTCGGGCCGGGGCGGTTGAGCTACCACTCCGACCAGGACTTCGGCCTGCGGTGCCGGCGGGCGGGGCTGGTCGGACGGTTCGACCGCAGCCTGGCGGCGACCCACGTCCACCGCCGCGAACTCGCACGCTTCGCCCGGCAGGCGTGGCTGTCCGGAGCGGACCGGCGCTACCTGCTCGCGTACCACCCGGACCTGCTGACGCCTGCGGACCTGTTCGACCCGCTCCCGCCGCCGGTACGGGTCGCCGTGGGCCTCGCCGCGGCTGCCGGGCTGCACCGGTTGGCGGTGCCGACGCTGCGGGGCTGCGTGCGCGGCGCCGGACGGCTGCGCCGGTGGCGCGCCGAGACGGCGCTGGCGCGCCTGCTGCGCCAGGTCGAGCTGCGCCGCGGCTACCACGGCCGGCGCTGACCTGCCGCCCGCGCTGACGCTTCCCGTCACCCGCCGGCGGCGCGGACCAGCGCGACCGGGTCCCGGCAGATCAGCTCGACGGCGCGGGCGACGGCGGTCGGGTCGAAGGTCGAACCGTGGAAGCTGGCATTGACGTAGAGCGCGCCGGCGAGCTCGGAGAACGACAGCGTGAGCGCCTCCGGGCCGTTCGTGGTCGGCACGCTGATGTTGCGGCGCTCCTCGACCGGCCCGGCCCAGGGCAGGTCGGTGTACCCGTCGAGCCGGCCGATGTGCGTCAGGGTGAGGTCGGGTCGGGGCCGCGCGGGTACGTCGTGCGGAGGGCTCGGCGCTGCCTGGCGGGACGGCCGGAGCAGTTGGCGGCCGGTGCGCAGGGCGAGCATCGCCAGCGGCCGTCCGGTGGCGACGTCACTTCTGAGCAGGTCGTGCACGGCAGACGGATCGGCGAAGTCGGCGGGTACCAGGTACTGGCCCCAGGAGAAGTTGCCGTCCACGACGCAGCCGGCGGGCAGGTAGCGACGCGCGTCGAACAGTACGACGGCACCCGGCCGTTTGGGGGTGAGGCCGCAGCGGTCCAGCGCGACCGCCGTCGCGGCGAACAGGACGGCCGCGGCGGAGACGTGCGTGGCGGCCCGGTCGCGCCAGGCCCGGACCGCGGCGAGCGCGTGCGCCGACCGGACCGACGTGTACCTGACGTCGGGCTGCCAGGCGACGGTCGCCCCGTTCGCCGGTGCGGGCGGGGGCGGGAGGGCGACCCGCAGGGCGGGTACGAGCCGGCCCGGGTGCCGGCCGAAGTGGTGGAGCATCCCGCGCGCGACCGGCAGCCGGGTGGCCGTCAGGAAGGGCGGCCGGGGTGGCCGTCCCTGCGCCGCGGCCCGCAGCAGTTCGGGGATCAGCCGGTTGATGACGCCGCCGTCGCCGACGGCGTGCGAGACCTTCGCGCCGACGAACCCGTCGCCGATCGCCAGCAGCAGCGGGCGGCTTCCGAGCGGCTCGCCGATGAGGCGGCGGGTCACCGCGTCGGCGGTGTCGGGCCGGCCGTCCACCCGGACGACGAGAGCCCGGCTGAACTCCGCGAAGTCCGGTCCCGACAGCGGCAGCCACCGGGCCGACCGGCGGTCGACCGCGCAGACCGCCGGGGTGTCCGGCTGCTGGTCGTGCAGGCCCATCAGCGATTCGCGCAGACCCTCGGCGGTGATGCCGTGGAAGGGGCCGAACACGCGCAGGCTGTCGAAGTCCAGCCAGCCGCGGTCCCGCGCGGACATCCGCCGGGCCGCCGGAGGTCTCCCGGTCCGGCGCTCCGCGCGCCCGGCCGGTGCGCCGGCGACGGCGGAGGTCATCCGGCGAACCGGGGACTGCCGGCGAGCCGGCGGTACGCGGCCAGCGACCCGGGTGTGCTGTCGATGCGCCAGTTCTTGCCGTTGCCGTGGTCGTTGTCGGTGTCGAACCACACCACCGCGCCGATGGCCGGATGGGCGGTGACGTACACGGCCAGCTGGTCGATCCAGTCGGCCTTGACCGTGCCGCCCTTCTCCAGGGCGCCGGTCTCCGCGATCATGATCGGCTTCTTCGCCGAGTAGTTGCGGACCACCGGGCCGAACAGGTAGTCGGGCGTCTCCCGGCTGGCGAAGTACCCGGAGACGGCCACCCAGTCGACGTAGGCGTCACCCGGGTAGTAGCTGGTCATGTCGTTCCACGGCGTCTCGGGCAGCGAGTAGCAGTTGGGGCCCCAGACCCAGGCGACGTTGGCGGCGTGGTGGGCGGCGAAGATGTCGTGGAGGTGCCGCCAGGCCGTGATGAACCCGGCCGGGTCGTTGCCGTTCCTGGCCCCGCCCCAGGTGTACCAGTTGCCGTTCATCTCCCACGCCCACCGCAGGAAGACCGGGTGCCCGTAGCGGGCCAGCGCGTCGGCCGCGCGGGCGATCACCGCGTCCTGGGAGCCGCTGTTGATGGCGCTGTACGGCATGCCGTCCCAGGAGATCAGGAGGATGCTGTCGGTGGGCAGGTCGGGCGCCGTCTGCGGCAGCGGGTCGTTCCAGGCGTAGTACCGGTGCACGATGCGCGGGTCGCGGCCGAGCTGCTGGCGTCGCAGGGCGTACGCCTGCTGCTGGTCCATGCCCGCAAGGTTCAGGTAGGACCCGAGCAGCACCTTGTCGGGGACCGGCTGCGGCGCCTTCGGGTTCGCGGTCGCCGTGTCCGCCGCGGCCGGGGCCGGTCGCGGCGACGGTTCGGCGTCGGTGCGCCACGACGCGGTGTGCTGACCGGGCCGGGCGCATCCGCTGATCAGCGCGACGACCGTCATGACCAGGGCGATGCCGGCCAGTGGACGCGGTGACCGGCGGCGCGCCGCGGATCCCCTGCTCGTCCCGTGTGCTGTCACGCGTTGTCCTCCGGTCGGCGGTCAGGTGAGCTTGACGTGGAACAGGCGCTCGGCCAGCAGCCGGGCCACCCGCCAGGCCGGCTGGGCGGTCTGCTTGATCCGGGGCAGCAGTTGCGGGCCGCCGTCGGCCACCAGCCGGACCAGGTCGGCCCCGGAGTGGTCGGGGGTCGGCTGGAGGCGCGGGATCGCCAGCGGGTGGTCGCCGGAGGTGTACAGCCGGCGCCCGACCTCGCATGCGTTGTCGTGACCGGCGCGTGCGACCGCGGCGCGCACCTTGGGCCCGTGGTAGCCGTGCGGGTAGCAGAACGAGCGGACGGATTGCTGCGTCTCGTCGGCGAGCCGGTCGCGGCTGTCGCGGACCTCCCGGTCGAGCTGGGCCGACGGCAGGACGTCGAGGGGGTGGTGGATCATGCTGTGGCTGCCGATCTCGACGCCGGCCGCCGCCACCTGGCGCAGCTGGTCCCAGGTCAGCAGCGGGCCGAAGGCCGGTGCGTGCGGTCCCAGCCAGGAGGCCGGTTCGCCGGCGTGGCCGACCGACATGTACAGCGTGGCCGAGGCGTTCAGGTCGGACAGCACCGGCAGGGCGGCGTCCAGGAAGTCGACGTATCCGTCGTCGAAGGTCAGCGCCACGACCCGCTCGGCGCTGCCGGCGTTGCGGAGGTCGACGGCTTCGGACAGGCCGGTGAGGCGGTATCCGGCCACCGTCAGCGCGGTGAGCTGCTCGCGCAGCCGGGCGGGCGGGACGGCGAGCGAGCGCAGTGACGGCTCCCGCACCGAGGACACGGAGTGGTACATCAGCACGGCGAGCGGCGGCTGGGCCGGTGCTGTCTGGTGCGCCACGGTGGGGTTCCTCCCGGTGGTGGATGGGGCTGGGAGAAAGTATCGCGCGGGCCGGTAAGTGCGGTATGGCCACCCATCCCGTTGTGGACGGCGATTCGGCTGCCCGGCGGCCGGCCGAGACGAAATGTCCTCTATAGCCGATGACTCATCCGACGGAAGGTGCCCGTTTAATCATTTATTTCCTTGTATGGCAACTTAAGATGTCCGTTTCGGTCCATCGGGACGATTGCTCAAAGCCGCATTGGTCGACGTTGTAACCACTACCGTCCTGTATGGTGATGCCGCTTCGACCTAAGTCAGCGTTTGGGACTGCGGTCAGCGTTTGGGACTGCGGTCAGCGTTTGGACTGCGCACCGCGCGAGCTGACCGGGATCGCATCCACGCCGGTCCCGCCGGTCTGTGCGCACCGCTCGACATGCGAAGGTGGGGATGGATGCTGGCGAGTACGAAGGTCGCTTCACCGCGCATCGTCGGGGTCGGCACGGCCAACCCGAAGTCGGGGTACTCGCAGGACGACATCCTCGCCCGGTACGGCATCGAGGACGAGCGCATCCGGTCGCTGTTCCGCAACAGCCACATCGACCAGCGTTTCCTGCATCTGCCGGACGTCGCACCGGACGGCGGGCCCGTGCCCGAGACCCAGGGCCAGTTGCTGGAGCGGCACCGGTCGCAGGGGATCGAGTTGGCCGGCCGCGCCCTGCGGGCCTGCCTGGAGCGGGCGGACGCCGACCTCGACGACGTCCGGTACCTGTGCTGCGTGTCCTCGACCGGCTTCCTGACGCCCGGGTTCAGTGCCCTGCTCATCCGGGAGTTCGGCCTGCGGCGCGACTGCAGCCGGATGGACGTCGTGGGCATGGGGTGCAACGCCGGGCTGAACGGCTTGAACCCGGTCGCCGCGTGGGCGGCGGCCAACCCCGGCGAACTGGCGGTGATGGTCTGCGTCGAGGTCTGCTCGGCCGCCTACGTCTACGACGGCACCATGCGCACCGCGGTTGTCAACAGCCTGTTCGGTGACGGTGCCGCGGCGGTCGCCGTGCGGGCCGGTGCCCAGCCCGGACCGGGTGCCGGCGACGGCAGTTCGGCGATCCTCAAGTTCGCCAGCCGGCTGATCCCGGAGATGATCGGCGCCATGCGGTTCGACTGGGACAACGAGCAGCACAAGAACAGTTTCTTCCTGGACCGGGACATTCCGTACGTGGTCGGCGCGAACGCCGAGGCGGTTCTCGACTCGCTGCTGGCGGGCACGGGAGTACGGCGCGACGAGATCTCCCACTGGATCGCCCACTCCGGCGGCAAGAAGGTCATCGACTCCGTAAAGATCAATTTGGGGCTGACGGCGTACGACCTCCGCCACACCATTTCGGTGCTCCGCAATTACGGCAATCTCTCCAGCGGGTCCTTCCTGTTCTCCTACGAGCAGTTGATGGAGGAGGGGCGGGTTGCGCGGGGCGACTACGGCGTCCTGATGACGATGGGGCCGGGGTCGACGATCGAAATGGCGCTCGTCCGGTGGTAGCTGACGACACGATTGACGGGGAGTAGTGCGGTGTCGGATTTATCACGATTGACTGACTTCTATCTTGAGCTCGACGGATCCGGCGCGCTTTCGGTGCCACTCGTCGACCAGGTCAACGCGGTCTGCCGCCAGGTCGGCGACGGCAAGAAGGACGCGATCCTGCTGGTACGGGTGGCCGGTGCCCGCGGTGACGCGGACGCGCCGTGGCCCTACGACGTCGACGTCCACACCGTCAACCAGTGGGAACGGGCGCTCCGCCGGCTCGAACGCCTCCCCGCCGTGACCGTGGCCGTCGTCGACGGCGTCTGCCGGGGCCCGGCGCTGGACGTCCTGCTCACCACCGACTACCGCCTCGCGGCCCCCGACGCCAGGCTGCGCGTGGCGTCGGTCGGGCGCAGCACCTGGCCGGGGATGGCCCTCCATCGCCTGGCCAACCAGGTGGGCGTGGCCCGGGCGCGGCAGGCCGCGCTGTTCGGCACCGACCTCGACGCGCCGCGCGCCGGCGACTGGGGCCTGCTGGACGAGGTCGTCGAGGATCCGGCGGCGAGGTGCCGGGAGGTGCTCGACAGGCTGGCCGGTACCAGCGGCAAGGAACTGTCGATCCGGCGCCAACTGCTGTTCGAGGCGTCCTCGACGAGCTTCGAGGACGCGCTCGGCTCGCACCTGGCCGCCTGCGACCGGGCGCTCCGCCTGGCCAGTACCGGCCCGGACGCGGCGCCCGGCATGGTCGCCGGGGTCACCGGCTGAGCAGGTGCCGCCGGACGGCGGCGCCGAACGGGGTCGGCGTACCCGCGTAGTCGGTGATCAACCCCGGTCCGTCCTTGCAGTCCCAGGTGTTCCAGGTCCACGCCAGGTAACCGGCCGCGTGGGCGTCCAGCCAGGACATCAGGCTGTCGACGTAGTCGCCGCGGCAGTCGTCCTCGCCGATCTCCAGGGCGACCACCGGTACCTGCGCGGCGAGTGGTCCGACCTGGCGGTCCCAGCACTCGGCCCGGTTGCAGGAGTTGTAGTTGTACGAGTGCCAGGACGCTCCGAGGTTGCTCCTGGGATCCTGGGGGCGGTGCGCGAGCCACTCGGTCAGGTCGGCGGCGTAACTGTTGCCGCTGACCAGGACCACGTTGGACGAACCGGCCCCGCGCACCGCGTCGACCAGGCTCTGCATCCCGGCAGCCGGGTAGGGCAGCCCCGGGCAGGCGGAGCCGCCGTGCAGCCAGCACTGCCAGGACTGCTTACGTGACATCACGTTCAGGTCGCTCGGGTACGGCTCGTTGAACAGGTCGAAGACCGGCGTCGGGTCGGCGCGGAAGGTGTCGGCGACGGACCCCCAGAACGCGGGTGCGTACTCCGCGTCGGGCATCGGCTTCTGACAGGTCGCCGTGGAGTTGCGGCACTGGCTGTCCTTGCCCACCCACCTGCCGGCGGTCCACTGCAGGTCCAGGACGGGGACGATGCCGTGCGCCTCGAGGGTGGCGACGAACGACGTCACCGCCTGCCGGTAGCGCGCGCCGGAGTACTGCGCCGGGACCTCGTTGGTCGCCAGCCAGCAGTCCTCGTTGAGGGGGATCCGGACCGCCCGTACCCGCCAGGACGTGAGGGCGGCGACGGCGGCGTCGTCGACCGGGCCGTCCCAGAAGCCGCCGCCGTGCACGCACATGTACTCGCCGCCGGAGCGGTTGACGCCGACCAGTTGGACCTCGCGCCCGGCGGTGTCCACCAGACTGTTGCCCGCGACGCGCAGCTTCGGTGCGGTACCGGGGCCCGGCGGGGTCACCGGTTCGGTCTGCCGGTCGGCGGTGCTCGCGCAGGTCACGCCGTTGAGGGTGACGCGGGCGGGTACCCCCGGGCCGGGGCTCACCGGGCCGCTGCCCGCACCGGTGGCGTTGAACCCGACCGTCACCGAGGCGCCCTTGGCCAGCGATCCCGCGCCGGCCGCCGTCACCCGCGTGCCGGCCTGCGACCAGGTGGCGTTCCAGCCGCGGGTCAGCCGCTGGTCGGCCGGCAGGTCGTAGGCGATCGTCCAGCTCCGCAGGCGGGTGCCGGTGTTGGTGACGGCCAGGTCGGCGGTGAGGCCGTCGGGTTGGCTGCGGACCACGTACCGGACCCGGCAGTCGCCGGGCGCCGGGGAGACCGCGGCGCTGCCGGCGGACCGGGACGCGCACCCGACCGTCGCGGCCAGGGCCAGGGCGACACCCAGCGCGGTCGCGCGCCGTGCCACAGGACTCGGAGGTACCACCGGACCCCTTCCTAGGCGCGACGGATCAACCGCCGCGACACCGTACGACAGGCAGGCCGGTACGCGGCGGGCAGCGCCTTCGGGCGTGATGTCACGTGCCGCGGTGACCGGGCGCCGGGTGCGGGCGTGCGTCACCGCCACCCACGGGCGACCGGGGCGTGCGATCCCGCTGGCCACGGCGGCCGACGCGTGCCACACCGCCGCCAACAGCGGGATGCGCGGGTTGCCGCCGTACGGGGCTCGCCCTGCCTGAGGCTACCGGCAGTAGCGGCGCGCCGCAGGGAAGTGGGGACAGTCAGCCGCCGATCCGCCACCCCAGCGCCCGCGCCGAGGTGGCGAGCTGCTTCCAGTCCTCGTAGTCGACGTACTGCCCGGCCGGGCAGGGCAGGCTGACCGCGGCCGGCACGTCCCAGCGGGGCGCGGTGAGGTCGGCCGGCCGGGCGAAGTCGAGCACTTCGGCGAGGTTGCCGGCGGCCGCGTCGCGCGCGGTCAGCGCCGGCAGCCCCCACCGCCACTCGATCATCTTCAGCACCGAGGTGTGGTCGTACACGCCGTGCGCGACGTACCCGCGCCGCGCCCGCGGCGAGATGAGCAGGCACGGGGTACGGAAACCGCGGAGCCCGGTGCCCAGGTCGGGGCGGGCGTCCGGTGCGGTCCCCGGCGCGACGTGGTCGTAGAAGCCGCCCCACTCGTCGTAGTTGATGACCAGCGCGGTACGCGACCACAGCGGCCCTGTGCTGAGGGCCTCGTACACCTGGTTGAGGAAGTACTGCCCGGCGCGGATGTCGGCGTGCGGGTGGTCGTCGGCCGACGAGCCGCTGCCCTCGTCGAGGAACTTCGGATCCAGGAACGAGACCGCCGGAAGCGTGCCGGTCTTCGCATCGGCGAGGAACCTCGGGTAGGTGTTCGAGATCGGCAGGTACCTGGTGCCGTACAGCGAGAGGAACGGCAGGTCGTTGTAGTAGTACCCGTGCGAAACACCCGCGTCGGCGAGCCGGTCCCAGATCGTCGGCATGGTCGCGGTGGCGGTCGAGTTGTGGATCCGGTCGGTCTGCGCCGAGTGCTGGTAGAACCGGTTCGGGTAGGTCTCGGCCATGGTCGCAGAGAAGTAGCGGTCGAAGGCGGTCCAGTAGCGCGCGGCCTTTCGGTAGAACGCCAGGTCCGCGTCGGTGTAGTAGCCGATCGAGAACTCGTCGTTCGCACCCGACCGCAGCCAGCCGTCGCAGCGCCCCCCGTTGTACTGCACGCGGCCGCCCTCGTACGAGTGGTCGGGGTCGGGATGGTCGCAGCCCTGGTAGTCGGTGAGGTGGTGGGTGGCGTGGCGTACGCCGTTGCGGTCGACATAGGACAGTCCCGACTGCTTGCCGTCGGCACCGGGTAGCCAGCCCAGGTAGTGGTCGAACGACCGGTTCTCCATCATGACGACCACGATGTGGTCGATGCCGGAGGCGCCCGGAGCGGGCAGGGCGGCGGTGACCGCAGAGGTGTCCGCGGCGGCGCCTGCGATCGGAAGTGCGGCGGCACCGGCGATCCCCGCCGCGCCCCCGAGAAGTGTGCGGCGGCTCAGCTTGCTCATCGGGCACTCCACACGTCGAGGCCGAAGCCGCTGACATCGTTCGCGTAGCCCAGCGGTGCGAGGCCGAACGTGTTCTCGATCGTGCGGAGCAGCCCGTAGTGGTTGTACGCCGTGTTGTTCCACGAACCGGGGGCCACGAAAGGCGAGACGACGACGGCGCCGACCCGGCCACCGCCCATTCCGTAGATGCCGGGCGCCGGCGTGTTCGGTCCGGGCCCCTCGCCGCAGCAGGCGGCCGCGGAGTCCAGCGACGTGCTGTCGGCCTCGTCGAACGTGACGATCAGCAGTCCGTCCTTCTTGAACGCCGGCGACGCCAGGATGCGCGGCACCCAGGTGCGAAGCCATGAGTCGGCCGAGACCAGGCCGCCCGGCTCGCCGTTGACGCAGGGCGTGTCGTGGCCGTCGTGGCACAGGTTGGGCGTGATGTAGGACAGGTTCGGCGTCGTGCGGGCCGAGGCGAGGTCGGCGGCCAACCGCTCGAGCGGTACGTCGTTCGCGGCGCACGTCGGCGAGTCGATGATCGAGTGGAAGTACACGAACGGGTTGTGCCGCGCCGCGTACTGGTCGGTCGGCTTCGCCTTCTGGGTGTCGTCCTGGGCGCCCAGGGCGGGGTGTCGGCACGGCGTGCCCATGTCCTCCATGTACCCCTTCCAGTTCAGGCCCTTGGCCTGGAGTTGGTCGGCCACGGTCTGGACCGAGCCCGGATACACGCACCCATCGCCCACCGCCTGCTGCGGCGCGACGGTTCCGGTGCCGACGAAGTCGGAGTAGACCTGGCAGTCGCCCTGGGTCTGCGGGTTCGGCCCCTGGCCGCTGACCTGCGCGATGTAGTTGGGCAGGCTGTTGTGCGCCACCCCGTAGAACTGCGTCATCAATTGGCCCTTGGCCCGCAGGTCCTGGCTGAGGTACTTCGCGGGCGACGCGGGACCGAACGTCTGGTCGTACCCCTTGTTCTCGAGGTTGACGACGAATACGTGGCGCACCGGCGGGGCGGACGCGGCCTGCGCGCCGCCGGCCGTGAACGCGAGTGCGCCGCCGGTGACGGCCGTGGCCAGCGCGGCAAGGGCATGGGACAGTCTGGATCGCAACATGGGACGGGTGACCTCCTCGCGGGTATATCGCGGCGAAGGGTGCCCATGTCACGTGAACTTTTGGTGACAGGAACCTATGGAACAGGCGAAACCCGCCACTAGGGCACGGCCACCCCGTCGGCGCCGGACCGCAGCCAGGACATGGCGTGCCCCACGACATGTTCGGGTACCTCGTGGCCGCCCTCGAACTCGTCGTAGGCGACCGGGTACCCCATGGCTTCCAGCCGCGGTGCGAGCCGCCGGCTGCAGGGGTCGATGGGCAGGACACGGTCGCCGGTGCCGTGCGATATGAACACGCGGGGATGCCCGTGTACGACCAGCGGCGCGGCGAAGCCGGGGGAGAACGCGAGCACGCTGCTGAACAGATCACCGTTGGTCAGCCCGATCGACAGCGCGTACGACGCGCCGTCGGAGAAGCCGCCGACCAGAACGTCCGTGACCGGGTACGAGTCGAAGATCTCCTCGAGCAGCCGATCGATGCGGCGCACGTCCTTGCCGAAACCGTCGACGATGACGTCCCAGGTGGCCAACGTCGACTTCGGTGCCAGCAGCAGCAGCCGGTGCTCGTCGGCGGCCGGCAGCAGCAGGTCCAGGCCGTGTCGCGGTGAGCCGCCGGCCCCGTGCAGGAGCAGCGCCAGCCGGTACGGGCCGGCGTCCGCCGGCGCGGGCACGTATGCGAGCCCCAACAGGTCGCCGGTTGGCCCGTCGAAAGACAGCAGACCCGTCCGGGCGGAGGCGGACACCGGCTGGCCAGGGCGTGCCGTCAGGCGTCCGTGCTGGGAGTTCTCCTCGATCTGCGGGTGGGGTGGGGCCGGTTCGGTCATTTGGGGCATAGGTTCGCACCTGCTCGTCGTCGGGGTGGCCGTGGTCCGGCCCGGTTACCCCGGTTTCCGCCCGATAAGCCTTGCCCCGGTGAGCTCTGTCCCGGGTGAGTTCTGGTCCCGATAGGCCGTCGCCGGCACGAACCGTGATTCGGTAGGCTCGCGTACCTCATGACCTCAGCTGACGACATGACCGAAACCGGCGACACGACCGAAAACGACGGCCCGCTCGCCGACGCCCTGGCCCGACACCGGCCCCGTACCGACGCCGAGGCCGCCGACCTCGACCGCGCCCGCGCGTTGCTGACGACCGGCGACCCGTGGCAGCGCTCGACGGCCCTGCATGTCACCGCGTCGGCGCTGATCGTCCATCCGCCCACCCGCCGGGTGCTCCTGCGCTGGCACGCGCGCCAGCAGGCGTGGCTTCAGGTCGGCGGACACGCCGATCCCGGCGAGGCGGACCCGCTGGCCATCGCGATCCGCGAGGGCCGCGAAGAGGCCGGCCTCGACGACCTCGTGCCCTGGCCCGACGACGCCATCGTCCACGTTGTCGTCGTCGCGGTCCCCGCGGCCATCCACGAGGCGGCACACGAGCACGTCGACGTGCGGTTCGTCCTGGCCACCGACAGCCCCGAGGCGGTCGCGCCGGAGAATCCGGCGGCGGCCCTGCGGTGGTTGTCCGTCGAGGAAGCGCGGGCGCTGACGACCGCGTCGAACCTACGCGAGACGCTGACGCGCGTGGGTCGGCTGCTTACCGTTCGAGATAGCCGGCAAGCCCGCTGAGCGCCTCGTCGGCGAGGAACACGCCCGACACCTCGAGGAGAAGGTTCTCGGCGTGCTGCAGGCAGCCCCAGGCCGAGTCTCCCCACCCGTCGGCGACCTTCACCTCCGCCGGGCGCCCGCAGGCCCGGTTACGCCCTCCCAGCTGGCAGGTGGTCGGGCGCTCGCGGCTAAAACCGGCGTCGGCCGCCTCGCGCAGCTGTGCGATGAGCTCGGCACGTCGCTGTGAGCGCTCCTCCTCGGCGTGCTTGAGCTCACGCTCGGCGCGAACCGCATGGATCGCCGACAGCCGCAGCTCCAGGTGGTCCATCACCAGCCCCGCCAGCTGTGCCAGCAGCTCGGTCTGCTCGGGCGTCACTTCGCGCGGCGCCTGGTCGATCACGTTGACCGTGCCGAGCCGGTAACCGTCGGAGGTGACGATCGGAGCCGCGGCGTAGAACCGCAGGCCCAGCTCCCCGCGTACGAGTGGATGCTCCAACGTACGGGGGTCGATCGCCGCATCGTTGACCACGTACAGGTCGTCCTGTAGCACCGCAGAGGCGCACAGCCCCGGCTCGGTGCCGACCTGCGTCACGCCGTCGAGCCCTTCGCAGGCGGCGAACCACACCCGGTCGGCGTCGACGATGGTCACCGTCGCGATGGGCGTTCCGAAGATCGCGGCGGCCATCTGAGCCACCCGGTCGAACGTTCCGTCGCGCGGCGCGTCCAGGATTTCGTAGCGGGCCACCACCGCCAGGCGCTCCGCGTTGTCGCCGGCCCGCGCTGCGGGGGTGTCCTGTTCCAACATGATCATCTCCCGCGATGGTAGCCCGCTGTCATCCTGCCATGAGGCCGAGATGAAGATCCACCGGAGCCTCGGCAGTCAGCCGGCCGGCGCTGGCGGACAGGTGACGCTGGCGGACAGCTGGCGCTGGCGGACAGACCCGGACGGGGGTGGCAGCGTCATGTCGGCGCTGCCGCCCCCGTCGGAAGATCTCTCGGATCAACCGACCGGCGTGAGCTCCGGCCGCTCCGCGCCCGTGCCCCCGACGGGTGCCTGGACGTCGTCCTCGGGCTGGCGCATGAAGTGGGGTGCCCACCAGTTCGCCTTGCCCAGCAGCGTCATCAGTGAGGGCAGTACCACCGCGCGGATGATCGTCGCGTCGAGCAGGATCGCCGCCGCGAGCCCGACCCCGAGCTGCTTCATGTCGATCGTGCTCAGCGTCGCGAAGATGCTGAACACCGCGACCATGACCAGCGCGGCGCTGGTGACCGTGCCGGCTGAGGTGATGATGCCGTGTGCGACCGCGAACCGGGTCGGCATGCCGCGGCGCGCGGCTTCACGGATGCGGCTGACGACGAACACGTGGTAGTCCATCGACAGGCCGAACAGCACCACGAACAGGAACAGTGGCAGCCAGGCGACCACGGCGCCGGTGGAGTGGAACCCGAGCAGACCCTCGGCCCAGTGGTGCTGGAACACCAGCACGAGCACCCCGAACGCGGCGCCCGCCGAGA
>JAOPWA010000168.1 GCA_025965915.1 Dactylosporangium sp.
TCGGCTCATCGATGCAACGAAGGTGAAGAAATGGCGACACCCACGTACGTGCAAAAGGACAAGGTCGTAGCGGTGCTGCGGTCCCGAGAGCAACACGCCAGGGCCGACTGGGTAGACCGGGAACTGCCCGGGCTCGTCGACACGTACAAGAACTCCGCGCTGCTGAAGATGCTCGGCATCGATCTGGATGCCATGCCACCGGTGGATGCGCCGCCAGGATGTTGAGCTGCCCGGACGAAACGCGTTGCGACGCCAACCGACCTCGATGTGGGAGCCTGGCGCCGTATCGGACGGGCTGGGCCGGGTGAAGGTGGCGCTGCTGGGACCGGTCGCGTGGCGCACGCCCCCGCGCCACTACGGACCGTGGGAACAGGTGACCAGTCTGCTCGCCGAGGGGCTGGTGGCTCGTGGTGTGGATGTGACGCTGTTCGCCACCCTGGACTCCGTCACCTCGGCGTTACTGGACGGGGTGTGCCCGCAGGGATATGCCGAGGACCCCAGCGTGGACGGGCGGGTGTGGGAGGCGATGCACGTCGGGCATGCGCTGGCCCGCTCCGGGGACTTCGATCTGGTACACAACCACCTGGACTGGCTGCCACTCGCCTTCGCCGACCATTGCCGCGCCCCACTGCTGACCACGGTCCACGGCTTCTCCGGCGCTGGGATCCTGCCCGCCTACACCCGTGCCCGTTCGGCCTACGTGTCGATCTCCGATGCCGACCGCGCCACCGGCCTGGATTATGTCGCTACCGTGTACCACGGTGTCGACCTTGGTGGGTTGCCGTTCAACTCCGAGGGGGGACCGGGACTGGTCGCCTTCGGGCGGGTGCACCCCGACAAGGGCACCCACACGGCGATCGAGATCGCGCGGTTGGCCGGCCGGCCGTTGACCATTTGCGGAATCGTCCAGGACGAGGGCTATTTCACTGAACGGGTGGCGCCGCATATCGACGGTGAGCAGGTCATCTTCCTCGGCTCGGTCGGCCCGCGGCGCCGTGGCGAAATTCTTGGCGCCAGCGCGGCGCTGCTGCACCCGATCGCCTTCGATGAGCCTTTCGGCCTTTCGGTGGTCGAATCAATGGCGTGCGGCACGCCGGTGGTGGCGTACCGGCGCGGATCCATGCCCGAAGTTGTCGATGAGGGTGTGACAGGCTTCCTGGTGCACACCGTCGAGCAGGCGTCAGCCGCGGTTGCCCGCATCGCGACGATCGACAGGGGTCGCTGCCGGGCCCGCGCTGAGCAGCGCTTCAGCGCGGATCGGATGGTCGACGACTACCTACGCGTCTACCGCGACATCGTCCGTTAACATCAGGTGCTGGTAGTGTCAAGGAGCCGAAGGCCTTTCGAGGCTCGGTCCAGGTCCACCGCCGTCCCGTCTTACATGACCGAGGCCGCTCGGGACCCGTTCCACTTGCCACACACGCTGGCCGGTGGGCGCCTTCACCGCGTGAGGCTTGTCTCCGCCCAGGGGTGAGGGCGAGCCGATGACCGGAAGGCACGGTACATGGCCGCCACCTACGGCTTCCTCAGCACACATCCACCCACTCAATGTGGACTCGCCACCTTCAACTTGGCTCTAGCTTCCCACCTCACCGCCGGTGGCGTGCCCCACGGGGTTGTACGCGTCAACACCGGCAGCAGCGACAACCCGCGCAGCCCCGGTGTCGTACATACCTGGACCTCATCGGAGATGGCCGGGTGGCGGGGCGCGGCGTCGGCCCTCAACGACTTCGACGTTGCCATCGTCCAGCACGAGTACGGCATTTACCCCGGCTCCGACGGCCGGGACGTCCTGCCGCTGCTGCGTGCGTTGACTGTGCCCAGCATTGTTGTCCTACACACCGTGCTCACCGCCCCAACGGCGGGGCAGAAGGCGGTGCTGGAGCAGATCGTGGCCGCGGCCGGCGCGGTGGTGACCATGACCGGCACCGCCCGCGACCGACTGCTCGCGGGCTACGCCGTCGACGCCAGCAAGGTGAACGTCATCCCGCACGGGGCTGCCAACCATCTCGGCGTATCCACCGGAGCACGCCAGCGCCCGCATCTGCTCACCTGGGGGCTGCTCGGCCCCGGCAAGGGCATCGAATGGGCGTTGCGTGCCCTGGCCCAGTTGCAGGACCTCGATCCGACCCCCACCTACACCGTTGCGGGCAAGACCCACCCGAAGGTGCTGGAGCGCCGCGGTGAGGCGTACCGCGCCGGCCTGCACAGCCTCGGCGCGCAACTGGGCATCTCCACCGGCGTCCACTACGACCCGGTCTACCGCGACGAAAGGTCCTTGAGCGGCCTCATCCGCTCTGCCGATGTCGTCGTGCTGCCCTACGACTCCCGCGAGCAGGTCACCTCCGGCGTGCTGATCGAAGCCGTAGCCGCCGGGATTCCCGTCGTCGCCACACGCTTCCCACACGCCGTCGAACTGCTCGCCGGAGGACCAGGTCTGCTCGTACCCCATCAGGACCCGTCGGCGCTGGCCGCCGCCGTGCGCCGAATTCTCACCGAGCCCGGCCTGGCCGCCAAACTCGCTGGCCGCACCCCGACCCGGACCCTGCTATGGCCAGCGGTGGCCGCACGTTACGACGCGCTCGCCGATCGCCTCCTGAGCGCCCGCCCGCGCGCGGTAGCCGCGGCAGCGGCACCGGCGTGACGGCGCCCGCGCCCAGCTTCGCGCACCTGGCGCGCCTGACCGACGACACCGGGCTGTTCGAACACGCCCGGCACGCCATCGTCCGCCGCCAGCACGGCTACTGCACCGACGACGTCGCCCGTGGGCTTGTCGTCACCAGCCGCGAACCCGACCCGCCCGCCGCAGTGCTGCGACTGGGGGAGTGTTACCTGGCTTTCCTCACCCACGCCCAAGATCACACTGGTGCCTTCCACAACCGGCTGGCTCACGACCGGCGCTGGAGCGACGAACCCGGCCTGGGCGACTGGTGGGGACGCGCACTGTGGGGCCTGGGAACCGCCGCGGCACACAGTCCCGCCCCGTGGATTCGCGACGAGGCCCTCGTCGCCTTCACTCTTGGCGCCGCCCAACGGTCCCCGGCGCCACACGCCATGGCGTTCGCCGGACTGGGCGCGGCCGAGGTGCTGCGCAGCCAGCCGGACAACACCGCCGCCGCCACTCTGCTCGCCGACGCCGCCACCGCCGTGGGCACCTCCGGCGAGACACCAGAGTGGCCCTGGCCGCAACGGCGCCTCACCTACGCCAACGCCGCCCTCGCCGAGGTGGTCATCGCCGCCGGACACCTGGGCGGCGACGATCGGCTGCTAGCCAGCGGGCTGGGAATGCTGACCTGGCTGCGCGACATCCAAATCACCGATGGCCGACTGTCGGTCGTCCCCGTCCCCGGGTGGCAACGCGACGCTCCACGGCCCCGCCACGACCAGCAACCGATCGAGGTCGCCGCCCTCGCCGATGCCTGCGCCACCGCCGCCGCGGCAACCGGCGAATCGTCCTGGGACGCCGGGGTGCGGCAGGCAACGGCATGGTTTCTGGGCGACAACGACGTCCGCACTCCGATGTGGGACCCCGCCACCGGCGGCGGCTACGACGGCCTGACCCCACACGGGCCCAACCTCAACCAGGGCGCCGAGTCGACCCTCGCCCTCATCTCCACCCTGCAACACGCCCGGCGTTTGTCGTGACCGAGCGCAGCGAGGTCACCAGGGAGCTCAGTGTGACCCAGCGCAGCGAGGTCACCAGCGGGCCCAGCATGACCATGCCCGGTGTTGCCACCCGGCTGGACCTGACCCTTGCCCCCGACCCGCGACGCGTCATCGTCAAACTCTTCGTTCCCGGCGAGGACGCCGCACTCGTACGCACCCGCGCCTCCGCCCTCATCGAACGCATCGCACACCTCGACGACGATGAGACCAGCCGGCTGCTGGCCCAGACGCTGCAGGACTTCGGCGGCCGCCACCACGACCTGGAAGCGACCTTCCGGCACCATTACGACCTCATCCGCCACCGCGTCACCCGCAGCAGCGACCTGTCACCCACGGCCCGCCTGCTCGTCGGCGCCTACTTCAGTCACGAATACGCGGTGGAAGCCGCCGCGCTGTGTAACCCGTCGATGGTGGCCCACCCGGACCAGACCGCGCTGGCCACCGGCCAGCTGCGGGTGGCGATCAGCCTGCGCCAGATCGGCGAGGGGCACCTGTCCTCCATCGGCTTCGCCACAGCGGTACTCGGACCCCACACAGACCTCACCGTCGCCGACCGATCCGGACCACTACTTGCCGGACGCCACCGTAGCGCCCCCCACCGCCGCGACCTGCTCGCTGCCGGACTCGCCGACGAAGGCTGGGACAACGAGGTCTCCGCCACCGTACTGGGATCGCTACCCGAACGCTTCGATGACGAGGACTTCGAGCGGGCACTGGGCCGCGTCCCCGCCGACCTGCTCACCCGTCCCACCGCGCAGCGCACCCTCGAGCAACTGCGCCGTACCGCAGCCGACAGCTACGCCGTGACCTTCCCCGCCGAGGTCCCCCTCCATCAGCGGGTCCTCTGGCCTGCCACCCCGTCCGAGAGCAACGGAATCGAAGACGCCCGCTTGGTCAGGTTCGTCGACGACGACGGCGAAGCTGCCTACCACGCCACCTACACCGCCTACGACGGCCGGAATATCGGCGCCCGCATGCTCAGCACCAGCGACCTGCAACATTTCGAGGTGAGCCCGATGCGCGGCCCAGCCGCGCGCAACAAGGGCATGGCACTGTTCCCCCGAACGGTCGGCGGTCGCCACCTCGCGCTGTGCCGTTCCGACGGCGAAACCATGGGCCTGAGCACCCTCGACGGACAGGGCCGCTGGCAGCACCCAGTACCGCTGCACACACCCCGCCGGAGCTGGGAACTCATCCAGGTCGGCAACTGTGGATCCCCACTGGAGACCGACGCCGGCTGGCTGGTGCTCACCCACGGAGTCGGCCCGATGCGCCGGTACGCCATCGGCGCTCTGCTGCTCGACCTGGAGCAGCCCGATCGTGTCATCGCCGAGCTTCCCGGCGTACTACTCGCTCCCGACGACACCGACCGCGACGGCTACGTGCCCAACGTCGTGTACTCCTGCGGTGGCCTCCTGCACGCCGGGAACCTCTGGCTGCCGTACGGAGCCAGCGACACCAGGGTCGGCTTCGCCACCATCGCCCTCACTACCCTGGTCCACGCCATGGATCAGAGAGGGGCGTCGGGAGGAGGACGCCGAAACCGCGTCGGGCGAACCTGAGCAGCACCGGGCCCGGCCTGGTGAGGTCGGTCAGGCGCTCGGCGCACAGCGTCTCCAGTTGACCCAGCGCGTCGGTGTACCGGTCGCGTCCCTGCCGGCGGGCGTGATCGAGGACCGCGGTGTTCTGCCAGACCTTCCTGCGCGCCTCGGTGAGGATTCGTCGGGTCGCCACGCGGTTGGCCGGACGCAGTACGCGGTCGAGGAGGCTCGGTTTCGAGCCTGCGCTCATCTCGATGTCCTCGGCGGCAACCCGCGCCAGCAACACCTCGTCGACATGCCTGTGGTCGGCTGCCCGGCTGTTCAACAGGTGCGGATCGTCGAACTCGCAGGTGCTGATCACAGCGATCAATGCCTGGGGCAGGTCATAGTTGATGTGGGCGTTCATGCCGAGCAGTACGTGGTGTAGCGGCGGCAGGTCGTGCCGGTCACGCGCAGCGTCGAAGGCCACCCGCCACGGTCCTGCCACCGGCTCCCCACGCCGGTCGGCGGCCAGCGCGTAGCGGTAGAAGTCGGCGAATGCCAGGTCCCACCGCTCGAGCCACGCGGCGTCGGCAAACCCACCGCCGGCGATCTCGTCCGCCACGGCGCGGGTCGTCCTGAGGTATACGGCATGGAAGAAGCGGCGCGCGTCGTGGCTTGCGCGCAGCTCGACCAGATCGGTCTCCATCCGGCTGATCAGCGCCTCGATACTGTCGCCCATAGGCGGAGCATGACACTGGGGGAGCGGCGTAGCCTCACACTTCGGTGCGGGTTCGAATTCTCAAACCGGCTGACCGCTGCGGCCCGCGGTGTGCATGTGGCGCAGGGCTTGCCGGTAGGAGTCGAACAGGCTGGTCTCGACGTAGGGCAGGCCGTGCTGACGGCAGTGGGCGCGAACGATGGGCCGGGCGTGGCGTAGCGACGCGCGGGGCATGCTGGGGAACAGGTGATGTTCGATCTGGTAGTTGAGGCCGCCGAGCAGGAAGTCGACCAGTCGGCCGCCGCTTACGTTGCGGGAGGTGAGAACCTGGCGGCGAAGGAAGTCCGTGTCGTCGTCTTCGGCGAGGATGGGCATGCCCTTGTGGTTGGGGGCGAAGACAGATCCCAGGTACAGCCCGAACAGGCCCTGCTGGACGACGACGAAGACCAACGCCCGCATGGGGGACAACACCAGCACAACCGCGGTCAGGTACGCGGCAGCGTGCAGCCCGAGCAGCAGCGCCTCCCGGCCGCGCTCCCGGTAGGTGGATCGCGACAGCGCCCGGACGCTGGCCACGTGCAGCGCGATCCCCTCCAGTAGCAGCATCGGGAAGAACAGGTGGGCCTGGTAGCGGGCGAGCAGCCGTCCGACTCCGCGCCGCCCACGGGCCTGCGTGTCGGTGAACACGATGGCGTTTCCCGAGATGTCGGGATCGTGGCCTTCCTGGTTGGGGTGGGCGTGGTGGCGGTGGTGCTTGTCGACCCACCAGCCGAAGGCCAGCCCGATTGCCAGGTTACCGTGTAGTAGCCCGACCAGCCGGTTGGCGCGACGGGACCGGAAGATCTGCCGGTGGCCCGCATCGTGGCCGAGGAACCCGCTGTGGGTGAAGACCACGGCCAGGTACCCGGCGGTGGCCAGCTGCCACCACGAATCTCCCAGCAGCACGAAGAGCGTCCACCCTGCGACAATGAGCAGCGCATTGATGGCGATCTTCACCGTGTAGTAGGTCGGGCGCCGGTCGAGTAGGCCTGCCTGCCGCACCCGGCTCAACAGTTCGGCATAGTCGCTGCCACGGCGGTTGTTCGGTCCTGGCCGCACCACGGTGACGGCTATATCGGGGGTGCTCACGAGATCTCCCGGAGTTCGACGCTCAGAATGTCGCCAGGGTCCGGGGTGAACGCTGCCGTCAAGTTACTGTTGGTCATCTTGCGGACATCGATGAGCCTACGCGTTCGTATGAACGTGTGATCTCCGCCTCGGCCTCGATTCGACCGGCCCAGATTCCGTTTTCGACATCGACGCTCTTACCCGGCTCAAGATCTTTGTAAACGTAGAAGAAGTGTTGGATCTCCAGCTTGTAGAAGTGCTCCAGATCGGTGATGTCGCGCAGGTAAGCGAGGCGGGGGTCGGCTGTCGGCACGCAGAGCACCTTGGGATCGGGTCCCTTCTCGTCCCGCATGCGGAACATGCCGATGGCCCGGCATCGGATGAGGCAGCCGGGAAAGGTCGGTTCCTGTACCAGCACCAGCGCATCGAGGGGATCGGTATCTTCACCGAGGCTGTGCTCGATGAAGCCGTAGTCGGCCGGGTACTGGGTGGCGGTGAACAGGGTGCGGTCCAGGCGGATACGACCGGTCCTCCGGTCCATCTCGTACTTGTTGCGTGTTCCCTTGGGAATCTCGATGGTGACGTCGAACTCCATGACGGCGCCTCGCCCTTCGGTGCTCGGTGGGTGGGTCGGACTACCACTGATTGCCGCTGAGCCGATCAGAGCCAGCCAGTTAGTTCGAAGGCGAAGGAGAGCAGCGCGGACAGGGTGGCGATCAGCGTGACCGGCCTTGCTGTCTGCGATTCGTGCTGACCTGTGGCTTGTCAGCTTGAACCCGCGGTGGAACGATTGTTCGCCGGCCGCTGCGCCACGCCTTCCGCGGTGCGACCATCCTTGTTGTCCCGAACCCCGGATGGACCGGCGCCAGTTACCGGGACGGCGGATGTCGCGGCAAGGATGTCGGGTGCATGTGTGGTGTTGGTCGGATCGGCAGCCCTGCTCATCGCCTGCTCGGCCGCGGTGGCCGACGTGGTGGGTGGTACGACGAGCAGGTCGATCTGGTCGCCACGGTCCGTGGTGGCGATGAGCAGCGCGGTGTCGAGACTGGCGAACCAGCCCATCCGCACTATCGCCGCGCCGACCGCGAGCTTGCGGAAGCGGCTGTCCCAAGCGCTGCTGTTGAGCATCACGTTCCGGATCGGCCCGTACCGGTCGGAGAGGGCGAGCACGAGGCCGGGCAGTTCGGCGACCGGGTCCGAGGAGCGGGGCCACCATCCGCCGTCGAGGACCGCTTGGCCGCCCCTGCTCGGGGCCATCACTAGCCGTGGTGACGAGGGTGGTGACGGCGGCACGATCGTGGCGCGTTGGGCAGTGGTGATGGGCATGGCAGCCGTCCTAACGGTTGATTGGCGGGAGGTGCTCAGCGGTGGGGCAACGATCCGGTCAACCGAAAGGGGCGGTCAGAGGTTCGGCGCTGACCGGCAACGTCGGGCGCTCAAGAGTCAAGCATCACGGCTCACGTGCTTGCCGGCCTGTCGAGTCCGTGCGCTGGGAGATGCGCGAGCGGTCCGGTCATGCTGACCTCGATTGCGGTGGGCACGTCCGCGACCGGCGGACTTTCGGCCACCGGGGTCCCGGGCGACGTACCCAGCCTACGCCTGTACGCGCTGGCAACAGACCGGCCGGCACGTGGCGGCCGGTCGCGGGATCGGGTCGGTGACCCAGCATGATCGTGCCCAGCGCCCGCCGCCAAGCCGCGCTGCCCGGACATCCCTGTCCAATGGCTGCGCGCCTTGGCGGCCACGCTGACGATGCTCGACTCGCCGGACGGTCGGACCCGGCCGATCGATCAGCGACCGCTGCGGCGACCGGCTACGCGGGTCCGTGCGGAAAAGTCCGCCGCGCCCGAGGACCGGGCGGGTGCCGCAGCCGCCGTGCCGCCACCACAGTTGGAGCCCGATCGTGACGACGTCGGCGGGACCGACCTGGATGCGGTGCGGGTCCCGGAGGAGCGCTGATTCGCGTTTCGGCCCGAACGGCCGTGCCTCGGCGCGTCGGGCACGATCGAAACGTCGCGCGGTGGCGCGACGAACGACCGCTCACCCGGGGCGAGTTGGGAGAGCAGTGGATCGCCGGGCCGCAGTCGCGTGGTGGTCGGCTTGATGCCCGCCTTGCGGGTCAGATCGCGCACGTCGGGGACCTGGTCGTCCGTCATGAGCGTGATGACCGTTCCCTCCGCGCCGGCGCGGGCCGTTCGACCGGAACGGTGCAGGTATGCCTTGTGCTCCATCGGCGGGTCGGCGTGGATGACGAGGGCCACGTCGTCGACATGGATGCCGCGGGCCGCGATGTCCGTGGCCACCAGCGTGTTCGCGCTGCCATCCGAGAAGGCCAGCAGGTTGCGGCTACGGGCGTTCTGGGCCAGGTTGCCGTGCAGCTCTACGGCCGGGACCCCGGCGGCGATGAGCTTGCGGGTCAGCGTCTTCGCCCCACGCTTGGTGCGGGTGAAAACCATCGTGCGCCCTGGCGCGGCCGCGAGGTCGACCAGAACGGGGAACCGGTCGTCGTCGTGCACGTGCAACACATGGTGTGACATCGCCGCAACCGGTGACAGCGTCGAGTCGACGCTGTGGGTGACCGGGTTGGTGAGGAACCGTCGCACGAGGACGTCGACCCCGGCGTCCAGCGTTGCTGAGAACAGCAGCCGCTGGCCGGACGACGGGGTCTGGTCGAGCAGCCGCCGAACGACGGGAAGGAAGCCGAGGTCGGCCATGTGGTCGGCCTCGTCGAGCACGGTGATCTCGACAGCGTCCAGACGGGCGTGGCCGGTCTTGACGTGGTCGGCGAGCCGGCCCGGGCAGGCCACGAGGATGTCAACGCCCGCTCGCAGGCCGGAGATCTGGGGGTTCGGGCTCACCCCTCCGAAGATGGTCAGTGTCCGTAGCGACAGCGCCTCGGCCAGTGGCGCCATCGACGCATGGATCTGGGCGGCGAGTTCCCGGGTCGGTGCGAGGATCAGCGCCCGCGGACGGCCGGGCCGTCGCGGGGAGGTGCTGGCTGCCAGCCGGGTCAGTAGGGGAAGCACGAATGCGTAGGTCTTACCCGAGCCGGTTCGGCCCCGGCCGAGTACGTCGCGTCCGGCTAGCGCGTCGGGCAGGGTCGCCGTCTGAATGGGGAACGGCGTGGTCACGCCGCCGGCGGCAAGTACCTCGGTGATGGCGGTAGGCACGCCGAGGTCGGTGAACGTCGTGGACGTAGACATGGGTGTGGTGTGAGGGCGGCGGGCCGCCATGAAGTCTCCGAACGTGGAAGGGTCGTCCTGCCCGGCGCAGACCTGACCGGTCGCGGCGCGTGGTGGTCGACATGGAACACGGCTCGAGGCAGAACGGTGCGAGCCGTGTACATGAGTGTACCTGAGCAGCCCAAGCGCCCGTACCGGATCTTCGGTCACCTCAGTCGACCGAAAGGATTACCACCTGGTTTGCCCCAATTTATGCCACGCCTGACATTGCCGGTGACATCAGCTCGTTACGGTGCGTAGCGATTCGGTGCGGGAAGTCTCCTATGCGGGGCCCCGCGAGTCGGCCGGTTGGGGCTTCGGCCCGGGCAGCGCGAGACGGAAGACGCTCTTCCAGACGCTCGCGGTCTGACGTGCGAGGGAGCCGGTGTTGTAACGCAGGCCGTAGCGCTGGCAGAGGTCGCGTACCCGAGGGGCGATCTCGGCGTAGCGGTTGCTGGGCAGGTCGGGGAAGAGGTGGTGCTCGATCTGGTGGCTGAGGTTTCCGGTCATGATGTGAAACAGTGGGCCGCCGTCGATGTTGGCCGAGCCGAGCAGTTGGCGTATGTACCACTCGCCACGGGATTCGCCCTCGAGTTGTTCTTCGGTGAAGACCTCAGAGCCTTCGGGGAAGTGGCCGCAGAAGATGATCGTGTGCGACCAGATGTTGCGCGCCACGTTGGCGGTGAAGTTGCCCAGCAGCGCGGGTAGGAAGGACGGGCCGGCCACCAGCGGGAACGCGACGTAGTCCTTGACGACCTGGCGGCCGGCCTTGCGTAGGACACCACGTAGCTGGGTCAGCGCCTCGGACCAGCTCTTGTCGCCGCGCCAGGCGCGTTCGAGTTCGACGTCGTAGATGGCGATGCCCCATTCGAAGAACGTGGCGAGGATGGCGTTGTAGATCGGTTGGGCCAGATAGACGGGGTGCCAGGGCTGCTCCGGCGTAACCCGCATGACGCTGTAGCCGATGTCGCGGTCCTTGCCGAGTACGTTCGTGTAGGTGTGATGTACGAAGTTGTGCGAGTGTTTCCACATGTCGGCCGGGGTGGCGGAGTCCCATTCCCAGGTGGTGGAGTGGATTTCGGCATCGCGCATCCAGTCCCACTGGCCATGTAGGACGTTGTGGCCGATCTCCATGTTCTCGAGGACCTTGGAGACGGCCAGGCACGCGGTGCCGGCCAGCCAGGCCGGCGGCAGGATCGAGACCATCAGCAGGGTCCGCCCGCCCACCTCCAGGCTTCGCTGGACGGTGATGATCCGGCGGATGTAGCGGGCGTCGCCTTCGCCGCGGTTGGCGATGATCTCGTCGCGGATCTGGTCGAGCTCGCGGCCGATCTCTTTGATGTCGACCTCGCTCAGATGCGCGGTAGTGCTTACAGACTCGTGGGCGCTTGCGGTCACCGCTTACCTCCTACAGGTCGATGTCGACGGCGCCGGCCGCCGCCGAAACGCAGGTCTGAATCAGTACTCCCTCGTCGCCGTGTTCCCGGCCGGTGCGCAGGTCACGCACCCGGCCTGAGCGCAGTCGGGCAACGCAGCTGTAACAGATGCCCATGCGGCAGCCGCTGGGCATGAGGACACCGGCGTTTTCGCCGACGACCAGCAGCGGGGTGGCGCCGTCGGCGTCGGCCTGCCGGCCGCTTGCGAGGAACCGGACCCGTCCACCGGCACGAAAGCCGGACGCCGTCGCAGAGCGGAAGCGCTCGACGTGCAGTCGGTCGGCGAGACCGGCGCGTCGCCAGTGCCGCTCGGCGTCGTCGAGCATCCCGGTCGGGCCACACGCCCAGACGTGGCGTTGTCTCCAGTCCGGACAGGTGTCGCGCAGTTGCGCCATCGTGATCCGGCCGTCCGTGCGGGTGTGCCGCTCGTACAGCCGCAGACTCGGCAGCCGTGCGGCCGTTGTCCGCAGTTGCGCGCCGAAGATGACTTCCTCCGGCGCCCGCGCGGAGTGCACCAGTACCACATCCGGCATCTCGCGGCGCGCGACCAGGCCGTGCAGCATCGCCGCCACGGGCGTGATCCCACTGCCTGCGGTGACGAACAGCAGCCGCGCCGGGGGTTCGTCGGGCAGCACGAATTCGCCCTCGGCCGGGACGAGTCGCAGGATTACTCCGGGCCGGACCCGGCGCACCAGGTACGGCGATACCAGCCCCTCCACGGTGGCCTTGACGGTGATGGTGATGCGCCCATCAGCCCGCTGCGGCGGCGAGGACAGCGAGTAGCTGCGCCAGTGGCGCACGCCGTCGATGTCGACTCCGACCCGAACGTACTGGCCGGCGCGGTGACCCGCCCAACCACGACCTGGGCGGATCACGATGGTCGCGGCGTCGGCGGTCTCCGGGCGCACTTCCTCGACACGACCGCGCAGCTCCCGCGACGACCACAGCGCATTGACCAACCCGAGGTAATCATCGGGCAGCAGAGGTGTTGTCAGCCAGCCCATCGCATCCAGCAGACGCCGACGAACGGCCAGGCCGGGCCTGATCCTGGCATCCTCCATGTCGGCCCTGGTCAGGGCATCGAATGCAGCGGTCAACCGGCGCACCTCCTCATCGGTGCGCTGGCTACCCTTACGTAGCCGGTGCCTAACCTGGGAACCGTGAGGGTCCAGGTCCGACCGGGTGGCCCCTCGCCGGATCGGGGGAGGGCTCGGCGCGGGGCATGACGGACGCCGGCCTTCGGGTAGCCACGACATCGGACGTGGTGCAACGAGGTGGTCAGGATCTGCGCAAGATCACGAATGTTCTCTGCTCACAGGCGGTGTTATACGGTAGGCGAGTGAGAGTAGAGCGCCACTGGTGGAACGGGAACCGCAGTTTGCTCGGACGTCGTGACGTGTACATACGAACCGATGGCCAGCGATGGGAAGTAGAGGCGCAGGCAGGCGGCGACGGGGGACGCTCGAAGGTTCAGCAGTGTCCGGGCCTGGCGTCGGCCGAGATCCTGGCAGATGCGTGGCGGGGCGGTCGTCCGGAATGGCGGGAGTTGGCTCCGTGAACGGGCCCGGTTACCAATGGACGCCTCCGCGGCCTCGACTGAGCCTCGTGCGCTGACGTCGTTCAGTGCGGCTGGCGGGCCTCGTCGGGGTCGACGCGGGGACTGTGCCGACGTCCTGCCTGCCTGGAATTCTTCGGCACCGCCCTGTTCAAGCTCTGGCGCCGGGTGGCGCGGTGAACCGTCAGTCAGTGACTTTACTCATAGTGCTGGCAGTCCGCGTGGGTTAAGCCCTTGGTGAGCAGGTGGCGGCTCAGAACGCTCGGCGGTAACCCGGCGCAACGTCCGCGGACACCGAACCGAAAAGGGCGGTGAGGTCGGGCCCCGCAGCACAGGGCAGCGTTACGGGGCCCGAGCACCGTGGCGCCTTGCGGCGCCGCCCGGGCCACAGCGGGTCCGGGAGCATGAGTTAGATCGGGCGGACGGCTTCGGCCTGCGGGCCCTTGTTGCCCTGGACGATGTCGAACTCGACTCGCTGGCTTTCTTGCAGTTCGCGGAAGCCGTCGGCCTGGATCGCGGAGTAGTGCACGAACACGTCGGGGCCGTCGCCGTCGACGGTGATGAAGCCGAAACCCTTTTCGGCGTTGAACCACTTCACGGTGCCGGTGGACATCGGTCTCTCCCTTTTGCGGTTACGGCCCTCACGCTGCGGGGCCCGGGTGGGCCGTCTCGAGCAGCGGCGAACCAACGGCCGATCCGAAAGGAGACCGATCCCGGCTGTAGCCAGGCAGGCAAGCAACCACAAACAAGAAACTGCTCCGCTCACCGTACACGTCTGCGCCCGCAACGCTACGGCGACGTGACCCTCGGCCTGATCGGGAGCCCGTTCCGGCTGTCCGTGCCGGTCGTGCACAGCACGTGTGCCTGACTCTCTAGAGGGTGACGCTAGTCAATGAAATGATGACTTCCGGGCTTGTGCGTCATGCTGGGCTAGTGATAAATCGGACGGCATCTGCCCTGACCAACGACGACCGCCCCGTACTTGATCCTTTTTTGACGCCGGACGCAGCGGGTTTCGATGGGCTCCGCCTCGCGGAGGTCCCCTTCGTACCCGAGCTCTGTCTGCACCTCGCCGAGGACGCCATCGTGTTGCGGGCGAGGTTGGAGGCTGAGGTGGGCGGAGCGCTGCCGCCTCCGTTCTGGGCTGACGCCTGGGCCGGTGGCCAGGCGGTCGCGCGGTACGTCCTGGATCACCCCGATGTCGTTGCCGGCCTGCGGGTGCTCGACGTGGCCGCTGGCTCAGGCCTGGTGGCTATCGCCGCGGCCGTGGCGGGTGCCGCGGCCGTGACCGCCAACGACATCGACCCCTACGCTCTCGCCGCGATCAGGCTGAACGCGCACGCCAATGGCGTCACTGTCGATGCGAACCGCGGTGACCTGCTTGACGGCGACGGCGATGGTGCCGAGGTGGTGCTGGCCGGAGACGTCTTTTACAGCGAATCCATGGCCGAGCGGATGTTGTCGTTCCTGCAACGTGCCGCCAAGCGCGGCGCCCGGGTCCTGGTTGGCGATCCCGGACGGGCCTACCTGCCGCACGACCGGATGGAGGTTGTGGCGAGTTACCAGGTTTCCATGATGGGCGCCGCCGAGGATGCCCAGATCAGACATGCATACGTACTTGAGTTGTTCGGCTGACCCCGGCGCCCGGCGATACCGAAGGGGCTGGCACCCAACCGAGGGGCTGGTACCCACAGTGCTCTCCGAGCCGCCTCGTGGGCCGTATGGATCAATGAGTGACTAATGTCCCGAGCCGGCTGTGTGAAGCGACCGCTGCGGTCCGCCGGGATTCTTGCTAGAGTGATCGAGGTTTTTGGGTAGGTGGTTCGCCTTATCCCGACCGGTTGGTGGATCGCAGGTGCGTCGCCAGCGGGTTGGGCGATGTGGGGCCTCTAGACCAATGGCTTCCGGATCTGCGTCCGCAGATCCTCGCCTGACAAGGGAGAACGGCAATGGCACAGGGCACCGTGAAGTGGTTCAACGCCGACAAGGGCTTCGGTTTCATCGCGCAGGACGGCGGCGGGGACGACGTGTTCGTTCACTTCTCCGCCATCCAGTCCGGCGGTTACCGGTCCCTCGAGGAGAACCAGCGGGTCGAGTTCGAGATCACGCAGGGCCAGAAGGGCCCGCAGGCCGAGCAGGTCCGCCCGCTCTGATTGAAGCTCGCGCGCGGTCCGCAACCCGGACCCGCGTGTTAGCACGATGAACGACGGGTTGTTCGGCCCCGTATAACCGATCAGTATTCGGTCCCCGCATCGTCTGTTACGCAGACGATGCGGGGACCGATGCTATTGGGGCTTGTACGCCGGTCCGCGCTGACGGCGCGGCGGCCGAACCAACCTCTGCGGGTGCCGTCTGCGGCAACCCTGGCCTGAACATGGCCGCCTGTGGCCGCTGTGCCGCGCCGTCCTGCATAGCTGGTGCCGCGAACCGCGACCAGCGGTTAGTGAGCCCGGTCGCGCTCTCGGCGTACCGTCGCCTTCTTGCCCTTGATCGTGCTTGTACGCAGGGCGGCGATGACGTCGTTGGCCGCGGTTTCGGGGACTTCGATGAGTGAGAAGCGGTCGGCGATCTCGATGGCACCGATTTCTCGGCCGCTCAGGTTGGACTCGCCGGCGATCGCGCCGACCAGGTCCTGTGGTCGGATCCCGGCCCTGCGCCCCAGGCCGATGAAGAGGCGGGTCATTCCGCTTGCCGTTACGCGCTCACGCCGATCGTAGCGGCCGTCAGACTCTCGATCATCCCGCCTTTCGCGCGGGGCGATCTCCGGGATCTCCTCCTCGTCGGCCGTCGCCCCGCCGGTTGCCTCGTGCGCGAGTTTCACCGCGGCGAGCGCCACTTCCATGAGGTCGAACTCGCCGGCGAGGGTCTCCACCACCACCCGGAAGCGGTCCAGGTCGTCTTCCAGGAGGCTTTCCTGCAGCGCGGCGCGGGTCAGCTCTAGTCGCCGGGCGTGCAGGTCGGCGACGGTCGGCATCTTCTCGACGGTGATCCGCTGTTTCGTCACGCGTTCAATGGCTTTGAGCATGCGGTGCTCGCGCGGCTCGGCCAGCGTGATGGCGACGCCTTCGCGGCCGGCCCGGCCGACCCGGCCGATGCGGTGGACGTAGGACTCGGGGGCGGAGGGAACGTCGTAGTTGACCACGTGGGTGAGCTGTTCGATGTCGAGTCCCCGGGCCGCGACGTCGGTTGCGATGAGCAGATCGGCCGTCCCGCCACGCAGTCGCCCCATCACGCGGTCGCGTTGCTCCTGGCTCATTCCGCCGTGTAGAGCCTCCGCCCGGTAACCGCGTCCGGTCATCGTTTCTGTGAGCCGGTCGACCTCTTCACGGGTGCGACAGAAAACGATCGCGGCGGTCGGGGCCTCCACGTCCAGCACCCGTCCGAGCGCCGCTGGCTTATGTGGGCGTGGGACGACATACGCGGTCTGGCGTACCAGCGGAGCCTCGCCAGGGGCGGGTGTTTCACGCCCCATCTGAATACGGACCGGGTCCTGCAGGTGGCGGCGGGCGATCCCGTCGATGCGAGGTGGCATTGTCGCCGAGAAGAGCACTGTCTGGCGCTCGGCGGGAGTCTCCTGAAGAATTGCCTCGATGTCCTCGGCGAACCCCATGTCGAGCATCTCGTCGGCCTCGTCCAGGACAACCATTTTCAGCGAGCCCAGGCGAAGCGTCCCGCGGGCGATGTGGTCAAGCGCGCGTCCAGGCGTTGCCACCACGACGTCGACTCCGTCCTGGAGTGCCCGCAGCTGACGGCCTATTGGCTGCCCGCCATAGATTGGCAGGACGCGTACGCCGAGATCACGGCCGTAACGGTGGATCGCTTCCGAGACCTGGCCGGCGAGTTCACGGGTGGGCACGAGGATCAGCGCCATCGGCTGCCCGACCTCGTCGCGGCCGGCCAGTCGCTGGAGAACCGGTAGCGCGAACGCCGCCGTCTTGCCCGTGCCTGTCGCGGCCTGCCCGAGTAGGTCACGGCCCTCAAGAAGCGGTGGAATCGCCTCGCGCTGGATCGGCGTGGGTTCTTCGTACCCGAGGCCGGCGAGTGCGTTCAGGAGTTCGGGGCGCAGCGCCAGATCCGCGAAAGTAGTCGGGTTTTCGGCAGCGTTCGATGTCACGGTCAGGCCTCCTGGTTTGGACCGACGCGCGCCGGACTCATGCCTATAACAATCCCACCCGGGCATGGTCGTTGCTGCGGCGACCCCTGAGACCGTGTCGACCGTCGCCTGCCCAAGCAGCGTCAGATCCGCTCGAGGTGGCAGCCGGGCAGGTTGCCCGCTCCTCGCCGCGGTAATAGGGGTCGACCGGTATGGCAATTGGATTTTTCGATGGCTGCCAGGCGTCAGTGGGAGGCTCTGTCTCTTACCGGACATTCCCGGACGGAGCTCTGGGAACCCGTTCGATGTGTCATGACGTTGGGTTGGTTTCTCGGCAGGCTCATCTCGGCCTCCTGTGACCGAAGCGCACGGGCATCGTTGCGGCGACGCGTTGCTGAAATCGCGGTCACGGACAGTGGTGATCGCCGGTGGGTAGATAGCACTGCAGTGGTCGTCCGAAACAACGGGTACGTATCCAAATGGTCAGTCCTGCCCGGGGGACGGAGGGTGCCGACCGAGCCGAAAGCTCCGGTCAGCGGTCACGCACATGGGTGACCCGGACGGCAACGGAGTGCGTGCCGCTGGTGGCCAAAGAGGATAGTTGAGCTGCGGAAACAAATAGGAGAGTCCATATCTGACCTCGAACTCGCGGCTGTCATGACAACCGGCCGGCAACCGACCAACCACGTGAACGAAGTAACAACCGTCGTTCGCGTCGGGCCTGCGGCGACGCTACCTTGCATCGCAGAAACCGGGGACCAGTCGAGGTGCCCTTTGAGGATTCGGATGCACATGAATCGTCGTGTGAATTTATTGTCCGCTCCGCCGCGCCGCGCGTTCAATGCGTTGGTCAAGCTGATTGTCGTCTGCGTACTCACCGCGACAGCTGGCATTACCGCAGTGGTGGTATCGGCGGCTCCCGCGTGGGCGTCCCACTTCAGGGCCGCGCAACTGTCGTGGAGCCGGCCGGCGACCACGTCGCCGGTGGTCACTCTCGAGATGACCGCGAGCTTCCGGCGCAACTACAACGCCTGGGCGTTCTACGCGTCTACAGGCGGCGGGACAAAGCTCCAGCCGAACGTCGGGGACGTCATCCAGGACAGCGGTACCCGGCTGATTTTTGGGGACGGCGCTACGACGATCCCATTTCTGCTGGTGACGGCGATGGACGCGGCGAACAACGTGCTGACCGTCGAGGCGGTCAACAGTTCATCGCCGACCTCTGGCCACCTGCAGCACACATACCCGAACTCTGGCGGCAGTTGGAGCGCATCGGTGAGTAGCTGCTGCCGGCTGAGCGCCTCGAGTGGCCACATGAACAACCCGGACGGGTCGACGCAGATCACCAGCCTGGTGAACCTGGGCTCCGGCAGCCTGTCGAGCGTGTCGAGCAGCCTGCCCCCGATCGTGGACTGCCCGCGTAACTCCCCATGCAACTTCACCATCCCGGCGAGCCTGCCCGCGGGTGCGACCGCGTCGTACCGGCTGTCGAACGTGTCGGACGCCGGACAGTTCGTGCAACCGACCGGGGCGGCTGTCAGCTCCAGTGGACTGTTCACCTGGAACACCACCGGGCTGCGGCTGGCTTCCGCGCCGCTGGACACGTACTACTCCGCACAGGTGACCATCACCGCGGCAAACAGCCGCGGTCCCGCGTCGTCGGTCGCCGTCGACTTCTTCCTGCGCATCACCAACCAGGCGAACAACGCACCCACCTGGGTGACTCCGACCGTCGCCGACGGAACGATCATCGACGCCACACCCGGTAATCCCGTCACCATCACCGTGGCGGTCTCGGACCCCGACAGCCGTGACACGCTCACCTTGGGCGTGCTCAACAAGCCGGCAGGCGCAGCGTTCACCACCTCCGGCACCAACCCGGCCACCGGCGCGTTCACCTGGACACCGACCGCCGTCGGTAACACCGTGCTCAACTTCACCGCCGCGGACCAGTTCGGGCTGCAGGCGGTGCAGCGGTCGGTGACGGTCAGCGCGACCAAGAAGTCCCCGACGCTGCTATGGCCGACCCCGACGAGCATCGTGTACGGAACCGCGCTGGACGCGACGCAACTGGACGCGACCCTGTCGACGGCGGACGGCGCGAACACGCCACCGCACCAGGGCACGCTCACCTACGCCCCGGCCGCCGGGACCATCCTGGACGGAGGGGACAACACCCTGTCGGTGACCTGGACCCCGGATGCGGCAGACGCCGTGGGCTGGAGCAGCGTGACCGGCACGCTGACCCTGCATGTCAACCAGGCCGGGCAGACACTGTCGTTCGCCCCGCCGATCGACGACACAGTCACCCACGCGTACGGTGACGCGCCGTTCCCGTCGACCGCGGTCAGCAGCGCCGGCCTGCCCGTCACCTACAGCGTCGGCGCGGGTGACGCCTGTTCGTCCAGCCCGCAGGCCGACGGCAGCACCCAGGTCGCGATCACCGGCGCCGGGTCGTGCACTCTCGCCGCAGACCAGCCCGGCAACGCCAACTACAGCGCCGCACAGACCCTCAGCCACTCGTTCAGCTTCGCCAAGCAGACCCCGAAACTGAGCCTGTCGCCCAACGACACCACGTACGGCAGTGCGCTGGGTGCTGCCCAGCTCAACGCCACCCTCACGCCCTCGGACGCGACCTCGCACGGCAGCATCGCCTACACCGTGGACGGGGGACCGTTACCGGCCGACGGGATCGTGCCGGCCGGCACGCACACGCTGGCCGCGACCTACACCCCCGACCTGACATCCGGTGGCAACTACAACGGCGTTTCCGTTGATGCGACCTTCACCGTCGCGCAGGCGGCGCAGACGATCAACTTCGGCGCCCTCGCCGCCAAGACCGTCGGCGATGACGCCTTTCCAGTGACCGCCACGGCGAGTTCCGGGCTGCCGGTCGCGTTCAGCAGCGCAACGAGCGCGATCTGCACGGTCACCGCGACCGGCTCGGTCAGCGTGCTACACGCGGGCACGTGCACGATCGACGCCGACCAGTCCGGCGACAACAACCACCTGCCGGCGAGCATCGTCGCGCAGTCGTTCACGGTCGAGCAGGCCACCCAGACCATCAACTACACCTCACCCGGGGAGCGCACCTATCTCGACGCTCCAGCGGCGCTCGTCGCCAGCGGCGGGGGCTCAGGCAACCCGGTGACGTTCATCGCGATGCCGGCCAACGTGTGCACCGTCAACGGCACCCAGTTGCAGATCAACGGAGCTGGTGACTGCACCGTCACGGCAAGCCTTGCCGGCAACCCCGACTACAAGGCCGCCAGCGACGTCATCGATACCATCACCATTCACAAGGCCACCCCGACCGTCAGCTGGTCGACTCCGTCGGCCATTCTGTACGGCGCCGCGCTGGACGCCAGCGAGCTCAACGCGACCGTGCAACCGGCCGGGGTCGCCGGTGACTTCGCCTATGCCCTGGTCGACGGCACCATACCGGCGTTGGGGGCGGTGCTGCACGCGTCAGCGGCCCCGCAGCTGCTGAAGGTCACTTTCACTCCCGCTGAACCGGACAACGCCAACTTCACCAGCGCTACCGGCCAGACCACGATCCTGGTCGGCAAAGCCGACCAGGCGATCAGTTGGACCAGCGTGCCGACCAGCGCCAGCTACGGCGACGCGCCGTTCACGGTCGCCGCGACCGGCGGCGCGTCAGGTAACCCCGTGGTGTTCAGCGCCGCCGCCGGAAGTTCCTGCTCCGTGAGTGGGGCCACCGTGACGATCACGGGTGCCGGCGCGTGCGTGCTCAACGCCGACCAGCCCGGCAACGACGACTACAACCCGGCGCCGAGCAGCCCGAAGTCGCTGACGGTCGCCAAACAAACGCCGACCATGTCCTGGAACATGCCGGACCACATCACCTACGGCACCCCGCTGGGCGGCGACCAGTTCAACGCCACCGTCACCCCGGCGGAGGCGGCCGCCTCCGGCAGCGTGCGCTACACCACCGACGCCGGCAGTGGTGACGCCGCCGGTCAGGTCCTGCACGCCGGCAGCCACCCGCTCACCGCCGCCTACACGCCCAACGACAGCGGCGCCGGGCCCAACTACACCAGCGCCTCCACGAGCGTCACCCTGATCGTCGACCAGGCGCCGCAAGCGATCACCGACTTCGCCGCCATCGCTACCCAGAGCTACGGTGGTGGCCCGCTGACGCTGACGGCGACCGGTGGCGGGTCCGGCAAACCGGTGTACTTCACCGTCGCCGAAGGAAATAGCTGCACCAGCACCGGTACCAACGGCACCACCCTGACACTCAACGGTGTCGGCAACTGCACGGTGATCGCGCATCAGGACGGCACCGCCGACTACAACCCGGCGCCGGACGTCGCGCAATCCTTCCAGATCCAGCCGGCCGCCCAGACCATCACCTTCGCGCCCCTGCCGGACGTCTATGTCGGTGACTGGTTCCTCACCAAGCTGTCGGCGACCGGCGGCGGCTCGGGCAACCGGGTCACCTTCGCCGCCGGCCCGATAAGGACCTGCATCGCAATGCCGAACGGCATTCTGATCATCACCGGGCCCGGTACCTGCAGCGTGACCGCAAGCCAGGCCGGCAACACCAACTACGCCCCGGCGACGCCGGTAACGCGAACCTTCACGGTCGCCTACCGGGTCTGCGTGCCCTCTGACAGGGATCAGGACTCCTACCACAGCGGCAGTACGGTGACGTTGAAGGTGTCGCTGTGCAACGCCGAGGGCCGCAGGTTCGGACGCTCGGACATCGTCCTGCACGCCACCGGCGTGGACGGGGGACCGGCCACCGCACCCGGTAACTCGCAGCCAGGCAACAATTTCCGCTACAGCGACGACGACGGTGGTAGCTACCGGTACAACGTGAAGTCCACGGGTCTGGCCGTCGGTACGCACCAGTTCACCTTCACCATCACCGGTGATCCAACCACTCACACCATCCCCGTGATCATCCGATAACACACCACTCATGCGGATGGGCCGGTCCACGTGGACCGGCCCATCCACGTTGGGCGCGGCGCGAGGAGTTCCGGATCGGGGCTGTCAACCGGCGGACCAGAACCTGGTCGATCAAGTCCTGGCCATGCCCGGGCTTTCGCGCCGCAGAGTCTCAGTGCTCGTCGTAATGCCCCTCGTGGGCGGCGTGGCGATGATCGCCATGCAGGTAGTCGACGTGGTCGCCGTGCTGGGTCTGCGCGTGCCCACAGCCCTCGGCGTGGGTGTGGGGGTGGTCCTCGGTCGATACGTGCTGATCGAGGGTGCACTCGTCGTAGTGGCCTTCGTGGGCGTGATGGACCCGGCCGTCGTGCAGGTAGTCGACGTGATCGCCGTGGGCCACGCTGGCGTGCCCGCACGTTTCGCTGTGCGCGTGATCGTGGCCGGCGAGCGGCTGGTGCCCGGTTGCGGTGGTCATGGGGGTCCCTTCCCTGGTGTGCGAGCGTGCCCCGGACCACCTGTTACAGGCCAGTCGGATCCCCCGCGCCCACGGGTGATGTCCGGGACCGCGTCGTTGGCGGACGTCAGGCCGGCGGCTCCGGCCACGACAGGGTCGCGCTTCGTCACGTCGGCGCTCCCGACGATCCCATCACTTCCAGCCTGGACGGATATGTCGGGTCGCGCAAGCGCAGAGGGCCGGTCGAGAACGGGCACCGCCCTGCGGTGGATTCACGGTTTTCGGTCCGCGGTACGGCTGGCGGGGACATCGCCACGGCGACCTGTTCACTAACCTGAGGTCTGTGACGACTCCGCAGCGCGACTTCGACATCGTCGTATTCGGTGCCACGGGTTTCACCGGGGCGCTCACGGCCGAATACCTCGCCGCCCACGCCCCCGTCCGGATGCGATGGGCGCTCGCAGGGCGCAATCGCGGGAAGCTGGAGGCTTTGCGCGACCGGCTCGGCGTCGACGTCACGATCCTTGACGCCGACGTCACCGACGCGGGCTCGCTCCGTCGCCTGGCCGAAGCGTCCCGGGTGGTGGTCACCACGGTCGGTCCCTACGTCAGGTACGGCGAGCCGCTCGTCGCGGCCTGCGCCGCCGCCGGCACCGACTATGTCGACCTGACCGGCGAACCCGAGTTCATCGATCTCATGTACCTGCGATACCACGCCACCGCCGAGCGGACCGGTGCCCGGCTCGTGCACGCCTGCGGCTTCGACTCCATCCCACACGACCTCGGGGCACTGTTCACGGTGGGGCAGTTGCCGCCGGGGCGGCCGATCCGGCTGCGCGGCTATGTCAGTGCGGGTGGCGTCATCTCCGGCGGTACCTTCGAATCCGCGGTGACCGCCTTCACGCGCTTCCGCCAGGCGGCCGCGGTGCACCGTGAGAGGCGGCAGGCGCAACCGCGCGGGGGAGAGCGGCGGGTGCGAGCCGTTCCCGGGCGACCAGGCTACGACCGTGACGCGGGCGCCTGGGTGCTTCCGCTGCCAACGGTTGATCCGCAGATTGTGGTCCGCTCGGCGCAGGCGCTCGACCGCTACGGCCCGGACTTCTCCTACAGCCACTTCATGGCCCTGAAGAGTCCGCTCACCGCGGCGGCAGTGAGCGCCGCTGTGGCGGGGACGTTCGCGCTCGCCCAACTGCCGCCCGCCCGCAAGCTGCTACTGCGGATACGCCCCGCCGGCGTGGGCCCTACCCCTGCGCAGCGGGAGAAGGGGTGGTTTCGGGTGCGGTTCATCGGCGAGAGCGGCGACCAGCAGATTGTCACGGAGGTCGCCGGGGGAGATCCGGGATACGGCGAGACCGCGAAGATGCTGGCGGAGTCGGCCCTGTGTCTGGCGTACGATCCGCTGCCGCCGACGGCCGGGCAGGTGACCACGGCCGTGGCGATGGGCGACGCGCTGCGGGTGCGCCTGGACGGGGCCGGCATCTCGTTCCGGGTGGTCGCCGACGACGTCACCGGGTAACCGTGTCGGTGAGCTGGTTAGGTCTGGTGGTCAGGCCGCTGACCGGTGGCGGCCAGCCGCGTGACGGTCGAGGCGACCAGGTCAGCCGGGATGTCCGCCATGCAGGCGGGCCCGACGGGCGACAGCGGACACTCGGCATGCCACCAGCAGATCTGCTCTGTAATCAAGGTCGGGAGCCGGTGCGGGCAGTCCGGCAGTCCCTGCAGGTCGACGCCGGCGTTGATGCCGTACCTGACGGCCAAGGTGGGGCCGAACAGTCCGACGGTACGGGTACCAGCGGCGGCGGCGAGTCGAACGGGTCCGGTGTCACCTCCGACGACGACCCCGCCGCGTCGGGCGATCGCCCGGAAGAAGGAGGCGAGTTGCCGGAGGGTGCCCCTGGGCAGGGGGACGACCGGAGCGTCGAAAACCGGGGTCACGCCGAGGACCGGGTGACCGTGCCGGGACAGGGTCTCGGCGAGTTGGCGCCAATCCGGTTGCGGCCATAGCTTGACCGCCATTCCGGAGTCGGTGACGAGTACGATCGGCGGCTGCGCCGCCGCGGGTGGCACAAGCTCGGCGATGGTCCGCTCGCCGTCGGCGATCTCTGCCGGTCGCAGCCAGACCTGTGGCGCCGAGCCGAGATACTCCGCGCCGACCAGGCCCTCCGCGTGCAGGATCCGAAGGTAGCGGTCGCCGACGCGTTCGTCCGGCGGCGGTCGGCGCCACAGGTCGGTGACGCAGCGGGAGCCGGTGGCGGCGAGAAGGTCGGGGATGCCGTCGTACCGGGCGGTGGTGATGGCGAGGTCGGGGCGGCGGATGCTGATCGCCTCGGCCACCGCCCTCCGCTCGGCCCCGGGGCATCCGTGCCGCGGTGTGAGTACCTCCGTCACGGCCGGGTCGCCCCGGACGAGGTCGGCACCGGGATCGTCCGTCAGCACCCGCAGCGCGGCGCCGGGATTACGGCGGGCCAGAGCGTGCACTGCCGGGAGCACCATCAGCAGGTCTCCGATTCCGCCCAGCAGTTCGACGACGAGGATGTCCGTGTACCGCTCAGCCATGCCGCGACCGCAGGACGCCTTCGTACAGACTCCGATGGGCCGTGGCGACCTGGTGCCAGGAGTGCCGGGCGGCCAGCCGGCGTCCGCCATCGGCGAGCCGGTGTCGCAGGGCGTCGTCGTCGAAGAGCCGTTCGAGGGTACGGCCAACGGCTGCCGAGTCGCGGCGGGCGGGGATTACCGCGACGGTATCCCCGTCCCTGAGCTGGGGGTCGGGAACGTCGGCGACGGTCACAGCGGTGGGCAGCCCGTGCGTCAGTGTGGCCAGCACAGCGCCGCTCTTGGTGGTCACGCCGGAAGTGAATGGCAGCACGGCCGCGTCGGCGGCGTGCAGCGCCTCGGAGACCTCGGCTGCAGGCAGGTGTCCGGTGAAGGTCACCGCGTCGGCTACCCCGTACTGGCGGGTCAGGCCGTCGAGTTCCTGCCGGAACGCGCGCGCCTCCGGCTCCGGGAGGGCCTGCGAGGTGAACCCGCCGACCACCAGCAGGTGCAGGTCCGGACGTGTCGCTCGCAACGAGGGCAGCGCCTCGATCACGTAGCGCAGTCCCTTGACGGGGTGGACGAATCCGAAGAAGGCGAGCAGCCGGGTGTCCGGCGCCAGTCCGAGGCGCCGGCGGACCCCGTTGCGGGCCACTGGTCCGGTCGTGTGGTCGCCTGGTCCGGCCGCGTGGTCGTCGACGTTGGGCGCTAGTGGCACTTCGGTCGCGTTCTTCCCGGTGCGCGCCCGTAACTGCGCGGCGTGCTGCGGATTGGAGACCACGACGGCGGCACTGGCCAGTACGAGCCGGCCGGTCTCGCGGTCCCACAACCGCGCCCGCTCCACCGGTCGCCATAGGGATTGCGGTACCCAGCCCGGCGCCGCCCACCAGCCGTACTCGTGCACAGTGGTAACCAGCGGTGTCGTGGGCGGCAGTAGCAGCGGCAACAGTCCCGGCACCGAGGAGAATCGGTAGGCCGACGGCGAGAACTGCACGTGGATGAGGTCCGGGCGCAGACGGCGGATGGTTTCGGCGGCCCGGCGCGTGGCCAGCAGCCAACGCATCAGTGACGGCTGCGGGTCGCAGCGCGGCGTCGGACCCGCCGAGCCGGAGCCGTCGGTCGACCGGGCATCCGCCGGACGCACGGGCACCGCCGACACCTCCACGTCCACGCCACGGAGGACGGTCATGAGGTGCCGGACGTAGTCGCTGACCCCGTCGTGATCCGGGTGGCCCGGACCGTGAACCATGGCTACCCGGAAACCGCCACGGCGTCGCATGCCGAACCCCCGTCTGCAGCACACCGCCCGACCTCGTTCGCCGCAGCCGGCGACGGGTGGGTCCTTCCCCCAGCCGTCGCGGCAAACCATTTGCCGTCGCCGATGGCTGGTTCGCTCCAGCCATCGGCGATGTCGGCCCCGCCCAGGGCGCGGGACCTGGGGCTGGCGCTCAGGTCATGCGGCCTGGTGACCGGCGGGTCGACGTCGAGGTGGGGGTTGTCCAGGCGCTCGACGACCTCCGGGAGGGCGTCCGGCGCGACCGCCGGGCTGAACAGGAAACCCTGCGCCCCGGTGCAGCCGAGTTGGCGCAGGATGGCGAGCTGTTCGGGAGTCTCCACGCCCTCGGCGATCGTGGTGAGGCCCATCGTACGAGCCAGCCGGATCACGGACGACGTGATCGCGAGTGCGTCGGTGTCCTCGGTGATGTGCTCGATGAAGCTGAGGTCGATTTTGACGGTGCTCACCGGCAGCCGGCTGAGGTAGCTCAGCGAGCTGTAGCCGGTGCCGAAGTCGTCGATGGCCGACTGGACGCCGTGCGCCTTAAGCCGCTCGAGGACCGCGCGCGCCTGGTCGATGTTGTCCATCATGGCGCTCTCGGTGACCTCCAGCATGAGTTCGTCGGCCGACAGATGGCCGGTGCCCAGCGCGGAGAGCACCGCCACTTCCAGGTCAGGATCGCTGAGATGAGTGGCGGAGATGTTGACCGCAACGTGCAGGCGGGGCAGGGCCCTGCGCAGCTCGGCGGCGTCGCGGCGGACCCGGTCGAGCGCCCACCGGTCGAGCGCCGCTGCCAGTCCGGTCGCCTCCGCCACCGGGACGAACTTTGCCGGGGACACCGGCCCGCGGCTGGGGTGGTGCCAGCGGGCGAGCGCCTCGACGCCGAGCACCCGCCCGGTGGTGAGGTCCATGACGGGCTGGTAGTGCAGGGCCAGTTCGTCGCGGGCCAGGGCGTCGCGGAGGTCGTTGCTCAACGCCAGGCGGTCGGTGGAGTCCTCGGCGAGGGTCGTGTCGAAGACCTGTACCCGGTTACGGCCGCGCGCCTTGGCGTCGTACATGGCCGCCTCGGCGAAGCGGACCAGGTCCGGTGCCGAGTGCGGCGGGGAGATCGCGATTCCGATGGTCGCCCGTATGTGCAACCGTTGACCGTCCAGGTCGAACGGTTCCGCCAGCGCCGCCATCAGCCGCTCGGCTACCTCGCGGGCGCGTTCCTCGTCGGTGTCCTCGCAGACCACGACGAACCCGTCGCCGCCGAACCGGGCGACGGTGTCCTCCGCCCGCACAGCCGCCACCAGCCGCTCCGCGACGAGCACGAGTATCTGGTCGCCGGCGTCGTGCCCCCAGGAGTCGTTGATGAGCTTGAACTGGTCGAGGTCGGCGATGACGACGGCGACCGGATATTCCGCCCGCGCGCTGCGCGCGACCGCCTGCTCCAGCCGGTCGGTCAGCAGCGCCCGGTTGGCCAGTCCGGTCAGTTCGTCGCGCAGCGCCCGGCGTTGCAACTCGCGCTCGGCCCGACGGGCGCCGGTCACGTCGGCGATCATGGCGAGTGATCCGGCCTGGCCGGTGTCGTCGCGCAGCGGGCTGGTGCTGAATCGCAGCACCCGCTCCCGGCCGTCCGGATGGGGGTAGGACAGCTCGTACTCCTCGGCGCCCTGCTCGGCACGCGACCGCAGTCTGCAGGCGATCCACTCGGCGTTGGCTGCGCCGAGCGACTCCGTTACCGGCCGCCGGTAGACCTCCTCGAGCGGGGTGCCGAGAATCGTGGCCAGCTTGTCGTTGGCGTACAGGGTGCGTCCGGTCAGGTCCGCGGCCCAGATGCCCTCCTGCGCGGTCTCCGCGATCGCCCGGTAACGCGCCTCGGACTCCCGAAGCGCCTGTTCGGCCATTACCCGCGAGCTGACATCGCGCAGGTTGGAGATGATTCCGGCGATGTCGGGGTCGTCCAGGCAGTTCGTAATGATGTCCTCGACCCACCGCCAGTTACCGGTGGAGTCGAGTACACGGAACCGGGTGGTATCGGACCGCCCGCCCGTGGTGGCGACGACGTCAAACACCCGCTGGACCTCGTCGAGGTCCCCCGGGTGGATGAAGTCCCAGGCGAGGCGGCCGGTCATCGCCCCTGGTTCGTAGCCGAGCAAGGTGATCGCGGCCGGGGAAACGTAGATCATTTTCGCGTCGGCGTCCAGCACCAACGCCAGGTCGCTGCCGCGAAGCACGAGCGCCTCGAACAGTGCCTCCTTGCGGGTGAGCGCCTGCTCGGCGTCGCGGAGGCTGCGCAGATCATGCAGGAAGGTCGCGACGCCGTAGCGTGTGCCGTCCGCGTCTTTCACGACGGCGGACTGGATGAGCAGCGGGACCGCCGAGCCGTCCCTGGCCGCGAGGATCCGTTCCCAGGTGCCCGCGTCGGTGTCGCCGCGGAGCATGGCCGCGATGTGCTCGTCACCCGCGCCCGTGTCGCAGGGGTGGTGGAACGCGTGCAGCGGCGCACCCTCGAGTTCGTCGCGCCGCCGGTCGAGCAGGAGGCACAGGGCGTCGTTGACGCTGATGAGGTGTCCGGACAGGGAGATCGACGCCTGCGGGAGGCATACCTGGTCGAAGCGGGCCCGGAACATCCGTTCGCTGCGGGCGAGCTCCTCCTTCGCACGCAACTCTCCGGTGATGTCGCGCGACAGCCCGCTTACGCCGACGATCGTCCCGGCCTCGTCGCGCACCGGTGACAGGCGCACGGCCACGTCGACCAGCGAACCGTCCTTGTGAACGTACTTGGTCGAGAAGACCGCGGGGGAATGGCCGGCCAGTGCGGCGGTCCTGGCAGCCCCGACCAGCGGGCCTTCCTCCGTCGGGATCAGGAGGTCGACGTGCCGGCCGATCAGCTGCGCCGGCTCGTACCCGATGACGGCCTTGACCGCGGGATTAGCGGTACGGATGACGCCGTGCGGGTCGGTTTCGATGATGGCGTCGTCGGAGTTCTCCACGATGGCGGCGAGGTGGCTGGCGTGGGCCTCGGCCAGCCGGCGCGTGGAGACGTCGTAGGAGACACCGAGCGTGGCAAGCACCTTGCCGCTGTCGTCGATGATCGGCGTCGACGTCACGTACACGGTGAACACGCGGCCGTCCTGGCCGCGCACCTCCCAGTCGCCGGCGAAGGATCCGCCGGTCTGCACCTGCGCCCAGCGGGCGGCTGCGGGAGCGTGACCGTGGTCGGGGATGATGAGGTCGGCCAACCGGCGGCCGACGGCCTTCGACTCCTCATACCCGTACAGTTCCTCGGCGGCGGCGTTCCAGTACAGCACCTGGCCGTCGAGATCGGTGGCGATCACAGCCTGACCGACCGCAGCCAGGGCGCGGTCGTAGAACGAGGCCGGCAGGGAAGTGCTCACGTGTTGTACTCCGATCATGCCCGGCGTCGGGGACATCGACGTGTCGGATCGGTTGCCAGATCGCCGTCTTGAGGTATTTCGTCCGGCTTATAGCGGGCGGGAGCCTAAAAAAACCACTGTGATCGCTAGTTAGCGATGCTAATGTTATCGGTGTTGATGTTGCGTGGTAGCGGCGAGCGCACCTCACCACCGTGGATATGGCATTGGTGTGGACGCGCGCCGGCGAAATGAAGTCGCCGAGGTCGTACCCGGCGGCTTGCGGGGAGGCACTGTGGTTGCTGGCGGTGGGGTCGCGGAACGGCTAG
>JAOPWA010000295.1 GCA_025965915.1 Dactylosporangium sp.
GCCGGCCGTGAACGGCGTCGTAGAAAGCAGCGACTACACCTCGATCACCGTCGACTTCACGGTGGACGGCGGCGGCGCCACACCCGCTTGCGTGCTCAGTATCGCCGGCATCGGACAGGACAACCGCAACTGTGGTCACCTGCAGGTGGGCGGCTTGGAACTCGGCAAGAACTACACCTACACCCTCACGGCGACCAATGCTGCCGGCACCGGTACCAAAACAGGCAACATCGCCACAAAGACGCTGTCCGGCACCGTCCACTGCGTTACAGCCAATCCTGGCGTGAACTGCAGCAGTGGGATTGGCATCTACAGCAACTCCCGCCAGCAGCAGAGCGAGGCGGTCGGTGACGCAAAGAATGGTGCCCGCTTCGAGGTCTACTGCAAGAAGGCGGGTACCAAGGGCGATCAGGGCGGTCCCGAGATCAACGCGGCCGGATCGAACAACCAGAAGAAGAGCTCCATGTGGGTGCGGATCACGTACCAGGGCGTCAGCTACATACCCTTCGCATGGATCAACCTCGACAACAACGACAACATCAACGCGCTCCCCGACTGCAAGTAACTGCCCCGCAAGGAGTACCACCCCGTGACGCAAGCACCACCCCACAGCACCGCCGCGCTCACCGGCGAGGAGGTACACGCCTTCGCCGGGCAGGTCACGCGGCTCGCGACCAACGTCGAGGCGGTCGTGCTCGGTAAGCCGCAGGTCGTGCGGCTCGCCCTCACGGCCCTGCTCGCCGAGGGTCACATCCTGGTCGAAGACGTACCGGGGGTGGGTAAGACGACGCTGGCCCGAGCGATAGCGGCGTCGGTCCAGGGGCAGTGGCGGCGTATCCAGTTCACTCCCGACCTGCTGCCTTCCGACGTCACCGGTGTGACGATCTTCAACCAGGCGACGCGCGGCTTCGAGTTCCACCCGGGGCCCATCTTCGCCAACATCGTGATCGCCGACGAGATCAACCGTGCCTCCCCCAAGACACAGTCCTCCCTGCTCGAGGTCATGGAGGAGCGCAAGGTCACCGTCGATGGCGTGCCCCACGCGGTGCCGCGCCCGTTCCTGGTCGTCGCCACCCAGAACCCGGTCGAGATGGACGGCACGTACCGGCTGCCGGAGGCCCAGCTCGATCGGTTCCTGATGAAGCTGTCCGTCGGATACCCCACCGAAGAGGTCGAGATTGACGTGCTCAAGGGCGCGGCGCTGGGCCGCAGCCCCGAGAGCCTGCAGTCGGTCGTCGACACCGAGGTCGTCGGCGAACTCGTCGCGCTGGCCCAGCGGGTCCACGTCGCCGACCCGCTCCTCGCGTACGCTGTGCGGTTGGCCGCCGCTACCCGCCAGCACCCGCGGGTCCGGGTCGGGGTGAGCCCCCGCGGCGTCATCGCGGTGACCCGCGCCGCCCGGGCGTACGCGCTCGCCGCCGGGCGCGCCTACGTCGTCCCGGAAGACCTCAAAGCGCTGGTCGAGCCCGTCTTCGCCCACCGGCTACTACTGTCTCCCGACGCGCAGGTACGCGGTGTGTCGGCCCTCGACGTGCTACGCGAGGTCATCGAGAGCGTCGCGGTGCCGGCGCCGGCCGTGGTCTGACAGGTCGAGCGAGCACCATGACGATTACGACTCGCGGCATCGGTCTGCTGGTCGCCGGCTTGGTGCTACTCGCCGTCGGCTTCCAGTTCGGATACCCGGAACTCACGGTGCTGGGATGCGCCGCCGTCCTGGCCGTGGTGCTCGCGGTGGCGTACGCGGCGCTGCGCCCGGTACTCACCGTGACCCGCCGAGCCGAGCCCGACCGGGTGATGCGCGGCGAGGACAGCCGCATGACCCTGTCCGTCCGCAACGCGAACCGGCTGAGGGCGGCGACGCTCATCGCGTACGACCGGTGCGGACCGGCGACCGTGCCCGTTCCGGTGCTGCAGCTTCGACCGGGTCAGGACACCGTGACCGAGTATCCGGTTCCCACGGACAGGCGGGGCATCGTGAGCATCGGGCCGCTGCGGATCGTGCGTCGCGATCCGTTCGGGCTGGTGACGATGGCCCGGTCACACGGCGAGGTGGCGAAGGTGTGGGTGTATCCGAAGGTGCACCTGCTCTCGGCCGTGCCCGTCGGGGTCGTGCGTAGCCTCGACGGCCGCGTCGACCGGGTGCCGCACGGCACGATCACCTTCGACACCCTGCGCGAGTACGTGGTCGGCGACGAGCTGCGCCACGTGCACTGGCGCACCACCGCGCGGGTCGGCGAACTCATGGTGCGCGAACACCTCGATACCAGCCTGCCCCGGCTGGTCATCTTGCTCGACGACCGAACGGTAGCCCATCCGGGTGGTACCGCCGGCACAGCCGACAGCTTCGAGGCCGCGTGCGAGGTCGCCGCGTCGATCGCGATGGCGGCCCAGAGGGAGGAGCTTCCCCTGGCGTTGCAGACGGTCAGCGGCGCCGGCGTGGGCGGCGACGGCCGTCGTGTCGCGGCCGTCCGCCCGTACCTGGATCTGCTCGCCGAAGCCCGGCTGCGCGAGGACGGCGACGACCTCGCACAGGCGACGACCCGACTGCGCCATCGCCGGCCGGGCGATACCCTGATCTTCGTCACCGGTCCGGGCCGCGCCGACGACCTCGGGCAGGTCGGCTCCCTACGGGGCGCATACCCGACGGTCGTCGTGGGAGCGCTCGGTGGGGCCGAATCGGCACCATCACCAACGGAGGGCATGGTCGTGCTGTCCGCCGCCGACGGCGCCGACTTCGCTTCCGAGTGGGACGGGGTCCGCGCGTGGTGACCCGTTGGCTGCGCGGCTCGATCGTGCCGCTCGCCCTCGCCGGCATGCTCGCCGTCGCCGGGCTGGCAATGAGCCGCATCTATGCCGGTGATCTCGCGCCGCGGCTGTTCCTGGGCGCGGCGGTCGGCTCGGTGGCCGTCAGCGTCGCCGCCCGACGGCTGCCGTCATGGGCCGTGGGCCCGTTGTCGGTCGTCCTGCTGGCCGGCTACACGCTTCTCGCCGTGCGGCTGTCCGCCGCGAGTGGCCAGATCCACGGGCCGTTGCCGAAGCTGATCACGGACGCGCTGCGCAACGGCATCCCGCGCGTCCTCACCGCGATGATCCCCATCGAGGCACAGCCCGACACCGTCGGAGTGCCGGTCGTCGCGACCTGGCTGGCCGGGCTCGCCGCCGCCGAACTGGCGGTACGGGCACGGCGGGTGCTGCTGGCTTGCTCGCCGCCCACGCTGTTGTACGCCATCGTGCTGTACGTGGTGGGCCCGAACGCGAACGCGAGGCTGTGGCAGCCGATGTGCTTCGCGGGCCTCGCGGCGCTGGCGCTCGCGGCGGGTACCCGTGGTCGGCGCGACGCCTCACCCGACCTGACCGCGGCGCAGCTCACGGCCCTACGCCTACGCATTGCGATGGGCACGGCGACCGGCCTTGCCGTGACCGTCGGCCTGGTCGCAGCGGTGGGGCCGACCGTGGCCGCCGAGGTCCACCAGCGCCCCTCCGACCCTCGGCAGTACGTGACTCCCCCACGGCTGGAGGCGCTCGACGAGAATCCGCTGGTGCGCCTGTCCGGCTGGGCCCTCAATCCAGACCAGCGCCTGTTCGACGTACGACTGTCCGGGCCGGCTGCCAATAAAGAAGCAGCGCCGGACAAGGCGGTGATCCGGCTGGCCGTCCTCAACGACTACGACGGCGTGACGTGGCGGGTCGGCGCCACCTACCGCAGCGCCGGGCGGGTGCTCACCGGCCCACATCCGGCGGACAGCCACCAGACGCCGACCCTGACGCAACAGATCACCATCGCCGACCTGGATGGTCGCCTGGTGCCCTCCGCGGCCGTACCCGAACGTATCGACGGCGCCCGGGTCGCGTTCGACGAGGCGAGCGGAACCATCGCGATGCCCGACGGGCTGCGGCCGGGCCTGCGGTACGAGGTGGTGTCGAGGCCGCCCCGGACAGAAGGAAACCTGCTGCCCACCGCCGACGTGCCGGCAGGACCGGCCATCGCCAGGTTCGTGACGCTCGGCGGCGCCGCACCCGCGCAGGTCCGCCGGCTCGGCGAAAAGCTCGCCGAAGGCAACGGCGCCCCATTCGCCCGGGCCCAGGCCATCGAGCAGTTTCTGTCCGAGCATTACAAGCTGGTCGCAGACGCGCCGAGCGGCCACGCGTACCCGAACCTGAACTTCTTCCTGTTCGGTCCGACGAACGGCGGCGGCCAGCGCGGCACGTCCGAGCAGTTCGCCGCCGCGTTCGCGGTTCTCGGCCGGCTAGTCGGGCTGCCGACCCGCGTCGTCGTCGGCTTCCGCCCTCGACCGGGCAGCACCGCGGTGCGGGGCGCGGACGCCGTCGCCTGGCCGGAGGTGCTCTTCGACAACCTCGGCTGGGTGGCGTTCAACCCGCTGCCGCAGCCGAACACTCAGCCCCGGCCGGTCGAAGACGACTTCAAACCCAAGCCCGAAACGTCCAGTCCGCCGCCCTCCATCGCGCCGACGCCGACCTCGGCACCGACCTCGGCACCGCCGAGCCACTCCGCCAGGGCCGTCGCGCCGGCTGCTGGGACGCCGGCCGGCACGATCGCCGCGGCGGCGACCGCCGGGCTCTTCCTCGTCGTCACATTGGGCGTATCCCTGGTCGCGCTGCTGCGCCGGTCCCAGCGGCGGCGACGGCTGTACGACGGCGATCCACCCCGCCGCATCGTCGGCGCCTGGTTGGAGGTCCTCGACGCCCTGCGGCTCGCCGGCCGGCCGGCGCCGCACCACCTGGCCGCCACCGAGGTGGCCGCACACGCGGCCCGGATCGCTGACTGGCCACCGGGTATCCGCCCGGCCGCACCGGGGCTCGACGATCTGGCGGGACTGGTCAACGTGGTGACGTTCGCACCCGACGGCGCCACCGCCGCGCAGGCCGACCAGGCCGCCGCGCAGGCCGCCGGATACGTCGAGGATCTGCGGGCCCGGCGACCGTGGTGGCGACGAGTGCTCTGGTCTGCCGACCCACGTCCGGTGTGGTGGGCCCGGCGACGCTGATGTGGCCGACAAGGGCGGCTCGGCGCTGTTGTCGATCCAACAGCGCCGAGCGGCCAAGCGGCGAGCCGGGGCGATCCGGTCAGGCTGGTTTCGCGCCGAGGCTCTGCGCCGCGGCGTACACGTCAACCAGGCCGGTGCCCTTGTCGACCGAGGTGGTGTAGGGGCCAACCGTCTCGTACGGCGCGCCGTTGGTGAACTTGTACGCCGTCGACTTGATGGCATTCTCGATCTGGGCGGGCGTCGCGTTCGGTGCGACCTGGAACAGTTGGGTCACGATGCCGACGATGTGCGGAGTCGCCATCGAGGTGCCGCTGATCGTGTTGAACGTGCCGATGTCGAGCAGTCCGGGGCCGTTGTGCGGATCCGCACCGGTGGAACAGATCGCCAGGTACGGCCGGCAGGACGAGGTGATGTTCGATCCGGGCGCGGAGATGTCCGGGTAGGTCTCGGGGTGGCCAGCGGCGCCGCGGCTGGAGAAGCTGGACACGGCGCCGTCCCGGGTGCCGGTGCCCTTGTCGTCGTACGAGGCGACCATGACGATGCCGCCGGTCGGGTCCTGACCGGGCGGGTTGGTGGCGCTGTTGTTCGGGCCGTCGTTGCCGGCCGCCCACACGCTGACCACGCCCGCGGCGACCAGCGCGCGCTGGAGCTTCGTCGTCGCGGAGTTCGGGTCGAACGCGCCGCCGCCGCTCGGGCCGTACGAGTTGTTGGTGACCTTGATCGGCGGGCAGCCCGCGCACGGGTTCGCGTGGTGGTCGAGTACCCAGTTCAGGGCGCTGTCCGCGCCGAAGATGCTCAGGCCCGCGCCGACCGAGAGACTGATCAGGGTGGCGGCCGGGGCCGCGCCGTGCAGCTTGGTCCCGTCGGAGAGCTGGGTGTCGCGTCCGGCGACGATGCCGGCGACGTGCGTGCCGTGCCCACCCGCCGACAGCGTGTCGGTGTCGTTGACCGCCGTCAGGTCGGCGAAGCACGAGTCGTTAGGAAGGGGTAACGAGAGGCCCAGGTCGGCCAGCGGGCCGCAGACGTTCTTCAGGTTGAGCTTGACCGCGCTGGAGCCGTCGGCGTTCTTGAAGAATGGATGGGTGCCGTCCACGCCGGTGTCGATGATCGCAGCGGAAACGCCCCGGCCGTCGACCGGCTGGCCCTTCGCATCGCGAAGCTGCGTGCGGGTCTGCTCTCCGCGGGTGGCGACGTTCGAGGTGGACAGGTACGGCTTGATCGCCTGGTCGCCTTCGACGTAGGTGACGCCGGGGTGTGTCCGGACCGCCGCGACCTGGCTGGCGTTGCCGCGGGCGATCGCGACCCCGATCTTGCTCCAGGTGGTGACCAGGGTGAGACCCGCATCGGCGACCGCCTGCCGGGCGGCGGCGGTATCGGTGCCGTGGACGAAGACCGGGATGGTGCCGGTGAGGTTGGTCAGCTGCTGTGCCAGCGCACTCGATACCGGTGCGAGCGGGTTGCTCGCGTGCGCCGGTGCAGTGGGCACCAGCGCCATTCCGGCCAGGAGTGCGCCGAGGAGTACGGGGGTGGTTCGGCGCACAGGGGGGTCCTTTCTGTGTGGAGACTGCCAGCTGTCGCGCCTGGAGCGGGACAGCTGGCTACCTCACGGTAGGTACAACCCCTGTAGGTGTCGATCTGCCGAGACAGATAGGTGGCGCGCTGTCCTCCGTTCGGATGAAGGCCGTTGTGTGGAACGCCGGGATGGGGAAAGGTGCGCTACTCGGCGAAGCCGCCGGCCAGCCGGCGCATGCCCGCCAGCCATCGGTCGGGGTCCTGCGTCTTGTGCGCCAGGTAGGTGCCGACCTCCGGGTGCGGCAGGATCAGGAAGCGCTCCTCGGCGAGCCCGGCGACCACCGTCTCGGCCACGTCGTCCGGTGTCAGCACGGCGCCGGATGCCGCGGTGACCCGCGCCCCGACGTGGCCGGCTTCGAGGCCGTCGCGCAGCATCGGGGTGTCGACCCCCTGCGGGCACAGCGCACTGACCCGGATCCCACGGTTGCCGTAAGTGATCGAAAGCCACTCGGCGAAGCCGACCGCGGCATGCTTGGTGATGGTGTACGGCGCGTCGCCCACCGCCGTGAGTAGGCCAGCCGCGGAACAGGTCTGCAACAGGTATCCCTGGCCGCGCTCGAGCATCGCCGGAAGCACCGCGCGGGCCGCGTACACGTGCGCCTGCACATTGACCGCCCACGACCGCTGCCAGACGGCGTCGCCGTCCTCCAGTCCGACGCCGGATGTGATGCCGGCATTGGAGCAGAACAGGTCAATGCGCCCGTACCGCTCCACCGCGGTGTCCACGAGCGCCCGGACGTCGCCCTCCACCGTGACGTCCGTGCGGACGCCAACGGCGTCGACCTTCAGCTCCTCGGCGAGCGCGCTCACCCGGTCCAGATCAAGATCGGACAGTACGATCCCCGCAGCGCCCTCGGCCGCGAACCGCCGCGCCAGGGCCGCGCCGATTCCGCCCGCCGCGCCGGTGATGACCACCACGCGTTCAGCCACTCGCATCGTTCAGACCTCCGTGACCGTCGGCGCCAGGTCGAGCAGCACGGTTTGCAGCACGCCGCCCGCACCGGACGTCAGTTCCGGAGTGGGCAGCAGCGCGATGACCGGCGTCTGCACCCCCTGGCGGACGTACTCTTCGACTTTTGCCCGGCATGCCTGTGCCGGGCCGTGCAGGATCAGCGCGTCGACCACCTCGTCGGGGATGGCGGCGGTCGCGGCTCGCCGGTCCCCCGCCTCCCACGCCCGCCACATCGGTTCGAGCGCCTCGCCGCGCCCCAACCAGCGGTGGAACGCCGCGTAGGCGGGCACGGTGAGGTAACCGGCGATCATCCGGCGGCCCAGGTCGCGCGCGTACCGTTCGTCGGCGGTCGGACAGACGAAGATCCGGGCCACGGTCTCGAATCCCTCTTTCGCGCCTTCCAGTTCCGCCCGGACGCGCGGCAGGTCACTGGCGGCCAGCCAGTTGAGAATCACACCGTCGGCCTCGGCTGCGGCCAGCCTCAGCATGCGGGCGCGCAGCGCGGCCAACAGGATCGGCGGCGGGCTCGCCGGTGGTCGCTCCAGCTTGAACCGGCGTACCGCGAACGTCGGGTACGCCTCGTCGACCAGTTCACCGGCCAGGGCTCTCCTCAAAAACCGCAGCGTGTCCCGGGTACGCCCGAACGGATCCAGGTAGGACTGCGCGTTCCAGTCCTCGACCACCACAGGTGAAGACGCCCCGATACCCAGCCGGAACCGGTCGGGCGCGGCCTCGGCCATCGCCGCCGCAGTCATCGCCAACAGGCCCGGTCCGCGGGTGAACACCGGCGCGATCGCGGTCCCCAGTCGAAGCGTCGGCGCCCACGTTGATGCCAGTGCCAACGGCGTGAACGCATCCGTGCCGGCCACCTCCGACGACCACACGTCGGTATAGCCGGCGTCGGCCAACTCGGCCAACAGCGGCGCGTGCGCAATCAGCGGTACCCCTGTCAGCGGGATCGTCAGTCCCCATCGACCGTGCATCCGCCGATCATCGCACGGCTCGGACGGGTCACGTTCGAGCCTCGGCTTCTGACTGCTGCACCGGGGGCACCACGGGGTAGACCTTGTTCGATAACCTGTGGCCGACAAATGGACGCGACCTGGGGAGCCGCGATGTTGCCCGAGGAAGACCGCCCGCCGGCCTGGCTACGCAACGACGTATCCGTCGACGTACAGGTCGAGGGCTTGCAGAGCTTCTCAAAGGCGCTGCTGGCGGACCTGGAGAAAAACTTCGGCACCCACCTGCCCCAGGTCTACGACGTCATGACGAGACATGCGGGTGTCGGCGACGGCATGCTCTTCGCCGAGATGGACACGGCGGTCCAGAAGCACTTCGAGTGCCTCACGTCCATCGTCAACCTGCTTCGGGACTACGCCTCGGGCACCTACGCGATGGGCAAGGGCGCGGAGACCGTGGCCAGGAACTACGGCAACGCCGATGACCTGGCCCGAGTGACGGCCGCGGACGTGGAACAGGTAATGAAACCCGGGACTCCAGGGGGGACTTACCAAATGACGGAAGCCACGTCGAGTCCTGTGACAACGTCCGGCACCGGGCTGACCGACAAGGGGGCCGACTGGTGATCCCGAGCGACGGCGGAGGCGGCGGCGGTTACACCGCCTGGGAGGCCTACGACATCGAGACCATCCACAACGTGGTGCAGACCGTGACCGACGACCAGATCGAGACGAGCTGGCAACAGGTCACAGCGTGGCGGAAAACCCAGGAACTGCTCGACAGTCATGCCGGCACCCTCAGCGTCTACCGGCAGGGTCTGGTCGGCCATTGGCCACCGGAGAAGAGCGCCGCATCGGCCGCATTCGTCAAGTACGTGGACGACCTCATTCTGTCGCTGCAGCAGGCATCGAAAGCCGCCGACGACAACGTCAGGGCCCTATCCGACCTCACCCTCGGCGTGTCGACCGCCCGCACCGAGGTCAAGAAGGCTTACCAGGAGTACGCGGCCAACCAGGCCAAGATCGATGCGAGTCGGAGTCAGGCGAAGCCGAGTCCGACGGGTAGGCCGATGCCCACGCCCAGCCCGGCCCCGCCACCCATAGCGCCGGGCCGCCAGGAGCAGTTGACCAAGCAGGCACGTCAGGCGATGGCAACGCTGTCCGGGACCGCGGCTGACTCGACGTGGAGGATGACCGTTCCTGCCCCGTACACACCACCGAAGTACTACAGAAACGACGACAGTTGGCAGCACATAGACGCTCCCTCAGTGCTGACGACACAGCCACCCGTAGTCCCGGCGCCGCGCACCTCCGCAGCGCGATTTGGCGCCACCACGTCACCC
>JAOPWA010000312.1 GCA_025965915.1 Dactylosporangium sp.
GCCCGAGACACCGGGTACGCCAGGATGATCCGTGGTGCTGCTGCGACTGCCCTACCTGGCGCTTACGCGCGTGTTCGCCGGCGCCGTTGCGTTGTGGAACCGGCGGACGTGTTGAACCCGCGCCGGGTCGGCGGTCAGATCGCTTGGGCGAGTTCTGCAAACGCAGCGGCGACCCGCGTTGTCGGCGGGGCGTCCAGGCTGAGTTCGTAGTGTCCGCGGCGCAAGTTCTGCATGAAGGCGTGCCCGACGATGATCAACTGTGCTGTGTTGTCCGTTCGTAGCCCGCGCATCGGTCTCAGTCGGTGTTTGAGCCGACTGTGATCAGCCTCGATCGGATTATTGGCGTACTGCTCGACGTGATGCCAGGCGGAAGGGATGAGCTCGTCGAGCACGCCGGGGTAGACCGCGGCGGCGTCGGTGACCACCTCGCTGGGTTTGACTTTCAGCGTGGACAGCGCTCGTCGGAAGAACCGCCGGGCCGCATCGGCGTCGCGGCGCGCCGAGACGAGCACGTCAATGACCTGCCCGTACTGGTCGACCGCGCGGTACACGTACCGCCAGACCCCGTTGACTTTGACGTAGGTCTCGTCAACGAACCAGCGATCGCCTGGTGAGTGGCGGGCGAATCGGGCGGCGTCGGCCAGCAGCGGGGTGAACCGTTGCACCCATCGGTAGACGGTGACGTGGTCGACCTCAACGCCGCGCTCGACCAGCAGTTCTTCAACGTCGCGATAGGACAGGTTGAACCGCAGATACCAGCGCACCGCGACGACGATCACGTCGGATGGGAACCGGAACCCGGCGAACGCCGACGTCGGCGGCAACCAAGGGCGAGGGCGGGTCGACAACTTCACAGCCCAAGCCTGCCTCGATCACGCCAACGCAACAGTGCCTCTCGGCGCCGCTGTCGGCGCAGACCCTGACCATCCATGGCGGAAATTCCCCGAAGGGTCATCCGAGGCGCGCCTGTGCGCTGCAGTCGCGGACCGGCTTGCCCGTAGTCCCATGCAAAAGGCAGATCCTGTCGACGTGCCCGCCGACCTGGGACGCACGCCATCGGGACCGGCACCACTCAGGCCGCGCTAGGACGGACCCTGATGGATCTGCAGCGGGCCGCGCCGCACACCGCTGAGCGGATTGTGACCGTGAGCCCGGACGTCACCTCCTCCACGAACCTTGGCGGCTGGGTCAACAAGGTCGGCGTGTGGTCGCACACGGAGGCGGCCGACTGGTTCGCGGATGACGCCGAGACCATCCTGCACTGGCGCGAAGCAATGACTGGACAGCACATCCAACTAGGTATCAGCGAGACGAACCTGGTCGGTGCGCTAGGGGAACTGGGCGCGACCTGGAGCCGATGGAACCAGCCGCTGCTACCCATCGGCGTCATGTATGACCCGTTCGTCGAGCGAGCCCTCGAACCGTGGTCGTTCGGGATCTACGCCGGCGGTCAGTCGATCCTCGTCGGAACTCCGTCCGGCGTGACCCTCGCGCCCGAGGGAGGCGCCCACCAGTCGATCAAGACGCCGTCGATCGGGCTCGAGCAGCCCGGCTGCATCTCCTACGAACCAGCTTTCGCCATCGATACGGAGTGGACCTTCCTGGCGTCTCTCGGACGGCTCGGCCGTGCCGACGGATCGTCGTCGTACCTGCGCCTCTCGACGCGTCCGATCGACCAGTCCCTGGCGAACGTTCCGACCGACCCAGCAGCCCGCGAGCGACGTCGCCGCCAGGTGGTGGCTGGCGCCTACCCGTTGCGTCGCGTTGACTCGCCATCCGTCACACTGATCGCCATGGGCGCGGTGGTCCCGAATGCCCTGGAGGCCGCCGACCGATTGGACGCTCTCGGGTTCAGCGCCGACGTGATCTGCGTATCAAGCCCCGACCTGCTTTTCCGCGCGGTGCAAGCGCGCCGTGGCCTTGGCGACGCCCTGACGTGGATCCTCGACAGTGTGTTTCCCGCCGACCGCGCGACGCCGATAGTGACGGTGATCGACGGCCATCCCCATACCCTGGCCTTCCTCGCTGCCGTGCACGGCGTCCCCTCCACGTACCTCGGCGTCACGCAGTTCGGGCAGAGCGGTGACGTCACCGATGTCTACCGCTATCACCAGATCGACGCCGAGGCGATCGTCGGGGCCGCGCTTGATCTGATCGACTGACTTGCCGCCCCGATTCGCCACCCTGACCACCGCTGATGGTTGCCGCCATGGAGCAATACCCGCGGCGCAATTGGGGAACACGTGGGCGTTCCAAACCACGCTGAACGTGTGGGGCTCGAATACTCGGTTCGGCCGTCTGAAGTGCAGTTCTGTGCGAGCTCGAGCCCTGCGCGGCCGTCATGCTCGTGGCCATGAGCGCGTCGCTGGTGTACCTGCTCCTGCGCCAGATCCTGCAAATGTTGACCCAGCTCGCCCGGGACGGCGGCGCCAAGGATGTGGAGATACTTGTGCTCCGACATCAGGTGGCGGTGCTGCGCCGCCAGGTGCACCGCCCCGATCTCCAACCGGCCGACCGGGTGGTGTTGGCGGTGTTGTCGCGCCTGCTGCCCCGCCACCGTTGGTCGGCGTTCTTCGTCACCCCGGCGACGCTGTTGCGGTGGCACCGGGAGTTGGTCGCCCGGCGCTGGACTTACCCACATGTGCAGCCGGGGCGGCCGCCGGTGTGCAAGCAGGTCCGTGAGCTGGTACTGCGCCTGGCGGCGGAGAATCCTTCGTGGGGGCATCGTCGCATCCAGGGTGAGCTGATCGGTCTGGGCTACCGGGTGGCGGCCAGCACGGTGTGGAAAATCTTGCACCGGGCCGGGGTCGACCCGGCGCCGCGGCGGTCCGGGCCGATCTGGAAGCAGTTCCTCTCCACCCGGGCGCACACGGTCCTAGCCTGTGATTTCTTCACCGTCGACACGGTGTTGCTCAAGCGAATCTACGTGCTGTTCTTCGTCGAGATCGCCCCCGCCAAGTCCACGTCATCGGGGTAACGGCCCATCCGACCGGCGCGTGGGTAGCCCAGCAGGCTGAGGTTCCCCCTCGGGACCGGACACCCTGAATTCAGGCAGCGGCCTGGGGAAGGATGTCCTGGTGCCACGTCCGTCGAAATATCCCGAGCAGTTCCGCAAGGATGCGGTCGATCTGGTCCGGTCCTCGGATCGTCCGTTACGGCAGATCGCCCGTGAGCTTGGTGTCAACCATGAGACCCTGCGCGGCTGGGTCCGCGTCACCGAGCGTGCCGCCGGCGGTGGCAAGACCGACGAGTTGAGCGCGGATGAGCGTGAGGAGCTGCGTCGGCTGCGCGGCCGGGTCGCCGAACTGGAGCTGGAGAAGGACATTCTCCGCAAGGCGGCCGCCTATTTTGCCAGGGAGATGGGTCGATGACCTGCCGCTACCGGTTCATCTCCGCCCACCGTGCCACCTTCGGCGTCACGCGGCTGTGTCGGGTCCTGGGCGT
>JAOPWA010000353.1 GCA_025965915.1 Dactylosporangium sp.
CTGCCCGGCCCGGCACCGTCCTGGCCCGTACCGCCACCCGAGCCGCGGCGCCGCGGGCGGGCCGCTTCCCGCCGGGCCCGCGCCGCGTCGAGCGCGGCCCTGGCCAGCTGTGGACCGGCGGGTTCGGAGTCGGTCGGCTGGGCGCCGGCCGAGCCGGCATCGCTGGACGGTGGCGGTTGATCCGCATCACCCGACACGACGCACCTCCCCGTTCCCGACCTCGTACCGTGCCCCTCGGAGAGCGGCCGGCACATCGGCCTCGACAGCACACGTCACCAACGTCTGGCTGGCGTCGGAGATCAGCTCCGCCAGGCGCTCGCGGCGACCGGCGTCCAGTTCGGCGAAGACGTCGTCCAGCGCGAGTACCGGCTCGATGTCGTCCGAGCGGAGCAGATCGTACGCCGCCAGCCTCAAAGCGAGCGCGTAGGACCATGACTCACCGTGGCTGGCGTACCCCTTGGCCGGCACCTCGCCCAGCATCAGCGTCACGTCGTCGCGATGGGGCCCGACCAGCGTGACCCCGCGCTCCACCTCTGAGGTGCGGGCCGCCTGCAGCGCCTCGCGTAGCCTCTCCTCCAGATCTTCGACACTCAGCGGTGCTACCGGCCCGCCATCTGTCCAGGATCCCGAGTAAGACATGGTTGCGGCGCCCCGGCCCGCGCTCACCGCGTCGTAGGCCTTGGACACCAGTGGAGCGAGCGCGGCGCACAGTTCCAGCCGACCCGCCAGCAGTTCGGCTCCGTGCCGAGCCAGATGGACGTCCCACACATCCAGCGTCGACAGGTCGGAGCGGCTGCCTCCGGTCCGACGGGCCAGATACGAGCTCCGCAGCAACGCGTTTCGTTGCTTCAGTACCCGGTCGTAGTCACCGCGCACGCCGGCATAGCGTGGCTGGCGCAGTGTCAGCAACTCGTCGAGGTAACGGCGGCGCTCACTCGGGTCGCCGCGGACCAGCGCCAGGTCCTCCGGCGCGAACAGCACCATCCGCAGCGCACCGAGCACGTCGCGGACCCGGGTCAGCGGGGAGCGGCCGAGCCGTGCCCGGTTGGCCTTGCCCGGCTCGATCTGCAGCTCGATCAGCAATTCCCGGGCATCGTGAACGACCGCGGTGCGTACCACCGCCCGCGACGCCCCGACCCGTACCAGCGGCCCGTCGGTAGCAACCCGGTGGCTGCCGAGCGTCGCCACGTACCCGAGGGCTTCCAAGAGGTTGGTCTTGCCCTGACCGTTGCGGCCGACCAGCACGCAGGCACCGGGCTCAAGGTCGACGGCGACGCGCGGGTAGTTACGGAAGTCGACGAGCTCGAGCTGGCGTACGTACACCTAGTCCTTCTTGAACGGGTGGCCGCCGAACTGGAAGCGCAACGCGGCGACGGCCTTCATCGCGGGCGAGTCGTCCTGGCGGGAGGCGAACCGGGCGAACAGCGACGCCGCGATCACATGCATCGGCACGGCGAGACGGATCGCCTCCTCGACGGTCCAGCGCCCCTCGCCGGTGTCCTCAGCGTACCCGCGGATTCCGGACAGGTCCGGGTCCTCGTCGAGCGCCCGGTCGAGCAGGTCGAGCAGCCAGGACTTGACGACGGTGCCCTCGCGCCAGGACTTGAACACGCCCGGCACGTCCTCGACGTACTCGGAGGCGCGCAGCAGCTCGTACCCCTCGGCGTAGGCGTGCATCAGGCCGTACTCGATGCCGTTGTGCACCATCTTCGCGTAGTGCCCGGCGCCGACGCCGCCGGCGTGCACGAAACCGTACGGTCCTTCCGGCTTCAACGCCTCGAAGATCGACATACAGCGCTCGACATGCTCGTCGGCGCCGCCGACCATCAGCCCGTACCCGTACTCGATGCCCCAGACGCCGCCGGAGACGCCGACGTCGACGTACCCGATCCCGCGCTTGCCCAGGCGCTCGGCGCGTGGCCTGTCGTTGCTGAACCGCGAGTTGCCCCCGTCGATGATGATGTCGCCCTCGGACATCAGGGCCGCCAGCTCGTCGATGGTCGCCTCGGTAACCTCGGCCGGCACCATCACCCAGACGACGCGCGGCGCGGAGAGCTTCTCGATCAGCTCCGCCGGGCTCGTCACGTCAGAGACTTCGGGGTGGTGGTCGAAGCCGATGACCTCATGCCCGGCACGACGCAGCCGCTCGCGCATGTTGCCGCCCATGCGGCCGAGACCGACGAGACCGAGCTGCATGTCCCCTCCCAGGGTGGATCAACGCCGCCCCGTACGCGCTGGGAGCGACCAGGTGCGAGTGCCGTCAGCCGCCGATGCGTACGGGCATGATGAGGTACCAGTACCCCGACGAGATCTCCCCATCCTCCGCAGCCGGCGAGATGATGGCCGGCTTCTTGGGATCGGTGAACGAGAACACGGCAAACGGACCATCCAGCGCGTTGAGCCCGTCCAACAGGTACTGGTGGTTGAAGGCGATCGTGAGCGGGTCACCGGTGAACGCGCAGTCCATCGCCTCGCTGGCCCTCGCGTCCTCGGTGCCCCCGGCCTCGACGACCAGCCCGTCCTCGCTGAAGCGCAGTCGCACGGGTGTGGCGCGCTCGGCGACGAGGGAGACGCGCTTCACGACCTCGGTGAGCGCCGCCACCGCCACCCGGGCCTGGGCGTTGTGGGTGTCGGGGCGCAACGAACGCACCTTGGGGAAGTCGCCGTCAAGGAGCCGGGAGGTCGTCCGCCGCGGGCCTCCAGCGAAGCCGATCATGCCTTCGCCCGCACCGCCGCGGGCCAGCGCTACGGTCACCTGGCCGCCGAGGGGGCCGAGCGTCTTGGCCGTGTCGTGCAGGGTCTTCGCCGGCACCAGGGCGGCCAGGTTCATCTCGGGATCATCGGCGTCCCATTCGATCTCGCGAACGGCCAGCCGGTATCGGTCGGTGGCCAGCAGCGCGATCCTGTTGCCCTCGATCTCGATCCGTACGCCGGTGAGGATCGGCAGCGTGTCATCACGGCCCGCGGCGATCGCGACCTGCGAGACGGCTTCCGCAAAGGCCTTGGCGTCGACGGTGCCGGCGCTCTCGGGCATCTGGGGCAGGCTCGGGTAGTCCTCCACCGGCATGGTCGGAAGCGTGAACCGGGCGCTGCCGCAGGTGATCTCGACGTGTGAACCGACCGCAGCCACCTCGACCGGCTTGCTCGGCAGTGCCTTGGTGATCTCGGCGAGCAGCCGGCCTGAGACCAGCGCGGCGCCATCGGCGTCGGCCTGCACGTCCAGCGTCACCTGGCTGGAGACCTCGTAGTCGAAGCCGGAGACCTGCAGGCTGCCGTCGCTCACGCGCAGGAGTACGCCGGCGAGCACCGGTACCGAAGGCCGGCTGGGCAGACTCTTGGCTGTCCAGGCAACGGCGTCAGCCAGCGCGTCACGCTCGACTCGAAACTTCATCGCGCTGCCTCCTGCGTCGACGAACGGTGTTGTGCCTACGGAACCTTAATGGCAGAGGTTGACCTTCGTGCGGGGACCCCGACGATCCACCCGACCAAGTTTTCCCCACGCTGATGATTGGTTTTTCTTTCTATAAGAGATAAAACCCGTCATCGTCATAGGGCCTGTGCACTCTGTGGATAGCGGTTGTTTCGCCTGCGTAATCGACATATAGGCACGTTGACATCCTGTGGGTATCCCGTGTGCGGTCGTCCACAGATGGCGGCCCGGGACGTGTTATCCACGTTCGTCCACGGTTCGTCCACCGGCAATCCACCGGTAATCCCAAGGGTTTTCCGCAGGCCTGGGGACAAATCGAGTCACCGTCACATCACTCATCGTGACGCTTTCGGATGCTTTTGGGTGCATCCACAACGATGTCCACAGGCGTTGTCCACAGGGTGTGTGTGCGAATCAGTGCCGTGAAATGGCGAACAGCGGGTCGCCCGGTCGGCGCCCGCTGTTCGGTGAGGGTGAAGGTGGCGCCAGTCCTACGACACCTGCTTGATGCGGTTGGTCAGCTCGGCGATCTGGTTGTACAGCGAGCGGCGCTCGGCCATGTGCTGGCGGATCTTGCGGTCCGCGTGCATGACCGTGGTGTGGTCGCGACCGCCGAAGGCCTGCCCGATGCGTGGCAGGGAGAGGTCGGTGAGCTCGCGGCACAGGTACATGGCGACCTGGCGGGCGTTGACCAGTACCCGGGAGCGTGAGTGACCCTTGAGGTCCTCCATGCTCACCCCGAAGTACTCGGCGCTCGACACCATGATCTGGTCTGCGGTGATCTCGGGGCCGGAGCCGTCCGGGATGAAGTCGCGTAGTACCTCTTCGGCCAGCGACAGCTCGACCTGCGAGCGGGTCAGGTTGGCGAACGCGGTCACCCGGATCAGCGCTCCCTCCAGCTCGCGGATCGAGGACGAGACGCGCGAGGCGATGAACTCGAGTACGTCCGGCGGGGCGAACAGGCGTTCCTGGGCCGCCTTCTTCTGCAGGATCGCGATCCGCGTTTCCAGATCCGGTGGCTGGATGTCGGCCATGAGGCCCCACTCGAACCGGGTGCGCAACCGGTCTTCCAACGTGGCCAGTTGCCGCGGCGACCGGTCGGAGGTGATCACGATCTGCTTGTTGGCGTTATGGAGCGTGTTGAAGGTGTGGAAAAACTCCTCCTGCGTACGCTCGCGGTTCTCCAGGAACTGGATGTCGTCGATCAACAGGATGTCGACGTCGCGGTACCGGCGCTGAAACGCGCTGGTCTTGTCGTCGCGCAGCGAGTTGATGAAGTCGTTGGTGAACTCCTCGGTCGACACGTACCGCACGAACCGGGCGTTGCCCAAGGTCGTCGCGTAGTGCCCGATCGCGTGCAGCAGGTGGGTCTTGCCCAGCCCCGAGTGGCCGTAGATGAACAGTGGGTTGTACGCCTTGGCCGGAGACTCCGCGACGGCCACTGACGCGGCGTGCGCGAACCGGTTGGACGAGCCGATCACGAACGTCTCGAAGGTGTACTTGGGGTTGAGCCGGTTGCCGGGGTTGTCCGAACTGGCGCCGGAGGGGTTCCGATCACCGCGTCCGGTACCCGGACTGGCAGGCCGTGGCGGCTCGTCGCGGATGTCGGCCGCCCGGGCCTCCGACCTGGGGCTGCCGTCATGCCGGCTGGCGGTGGCCATCCCGTCATGGCGGGCGGCGGTGGCCGCCATCCCGTCATGACGGGCGGTGGCCATGCCCGCCGGCATAGCCGTGCCCCAGTCCGACGGCGGCCGTCGTGACTGGGGGTCGTCGAAGAGCGGATGGGCATGCTCGGAGTGCGGGCCGATGTCCCGGGTGGCCGGCCCGATCGGCATCGCGCCCATGGTCGGCGCCGAGGGTGTGCCGGGGGACGTAGCGGGTGCGACGGGTGATGCCGCCGAGCCGTCTTCCGGGGGCCGAACCGTGACGGCCACCTGGATCACCCGCCCGAGTCGTCGCGACAGCGCCTCGGTGATCGCAGGCCGAAGCCGGGACTCGATCACGTCCCGGGTGAAGGCGTCCGGTACCGATAGGAGAGCGGTGTCCTCGACGATCGCCCGCAGACGGGTCAGTCGGAGGTACGCCCGCTGCTGAGGGGAGATGATCTCGTCGGCCAGTTCTTCGGTCGCGGACGCCCACACTGCGCCCAGATCGGCCATATCTGCCACCGGCGCCACCCCCATCGCTCGTCGCGGTTCACGCCGCGTGCCCCGCCGACGCCGACGACGGCTCTCATTATCCACAGGTTGTCCACAGCCTGTGTATCAAGCAGTGACCTGCCGCCGACGGTGTGTCTCGATACGGACGTGGCGTTGCGAAAGTGGATCGGTGCTGCCTCACGCAGCCCCAACGAACGAACGCCTCGTCGGTTGCTCTGCTGTCCCCCCGGGACGGCCACGATTGGGACCGCCCCGGCATGCACCGCAACGGGGCACGCTAACAGCGTTGTCCACAACCTCTCAACCGCTGTCCACATGACAGGGCTTCCATCGGAAGGGTGGTGATCGGCCATATGAGCGCGGCCACCTTGACCCTTTCAGAGCTGCGGGTACCCTGGAACGGCTGAGCAGCCGCCCACTGGTAGGCTGCTACGACGGCGTGTCCGCCTTGACAGCGGTCGCCGACCCCTGGATCGCCGGGCGTACGTCGCCCCCGAAGCATACGAAGACGGAGCCTGACGTGAGCAAGCGCACCTTCCAGCCGAACAACCGCCGGCGCGCGAAGACCCACGGTTTCCGCCTGCGCATGCGGACCCGCGCCGGTCGCTCGATCATCTCGGCGCGCCGCAGCAAGGGCCGCGGCCGCCTGGCGGCCTGAGCATCCGGCCGAGAGGCCTGGGGCGTGTGTCGTGCTGGCAGCCGCACAGCGACTGAGGCGGCGGGAAGAGTTCGCCGCCACGATCCGCGCGGGCCGCAGAGCTGGTCGGGGTGTGGTGGTCGTTCACGTCGACGCCCCGGACGAGTCCCTCGGTGTCACCGCAGTTTCCAGTGACAGCACACCGGCGCCCACCGGGAGAGCCGATCTCCGGGTGCGCGCCGGTTTTGTCGTACCAAAGACAGTTGGCAAGGCAGTCATCCGCAACAAAGTGCGCCGACAGTTGCGGCATCTGATCCGCGAGCGCCTGGCGGCACTGCCACCAGGCGCTACTGTTGTGGTGCGGGCGCTGCCCGGGGCGGCCGAGAAGGCGTTCCCGGAACTGGCCGCCGACCTCGACGCCGCGTTGGTTGCGGCGCGCAACCGTCGGTCGCGCCGCTCCCGTCGGGAGGGCACATGACCCCGGGCCGACTCGTTGCGCTACCCATTATCGCGTACCGTCGTTGGATAAGCCCGGCGGTGCCGGCTCGGTGCCGGTTCTACCCGTCCTGTAGCGCCTATGCGCTGGAGGCGGTCACGACCCACGGTGCCGTGCGCGGCATCTACCTGACCACCAGGCGGCTGCTGCGCTGCCACCCCTTCCACCCCGGTGGATATGACCCGGTGCCGCCACCCTCCGGCAAGCGCCCCCGAACCAATCTCGATGAAGCGACTGGAGCCGTGCAGTGAGCAAGCTCTTCAGCCCACTGATGGCAGTGATCTACGAGGCCATCTCCGCGATCCTGCTGTTCTGGCACGCCGCCTGGCACAAGGTGCTGGGTAATGGCAGCTGGTTGGCGACCAACTGGTCGTGGGTGCTCGGGATCATCTTCCTGGTGCTGACGGTCCGGGCGATCCTGTTCCCGATCTTCGTTAAGCAGATCAAGTCGCAACGTGCGATGCAGGCACTTCAGCCCAAGGTCAAGGCACTCCAGGAGAAGCACAAGGGCGACCGGGAGACCATGCAGAAGGAGCTCATGGAGCTCTACCGGTCGGAGAAGGCCAACCCGCTCATGGGCTGCCTGCCGATGTTCCTGCAGGTCCCGGTGTTCCTGGGACTGTTCCACGTACTGAAGCACCTCAAACCCACCATGCCGGAGCATCTGAGGACGCTGTACGGCTGGACGGCCGGCCAGTTCGAAAGCGCCTCGCACGCGAAGCTGTTCGGCGCGCCGATCGCGGCGAGCTTCAGGTCCTCGCCCCAGGAACTGGTCCTGATGGGCGCGAACGGCACCACGGTCAAGATCGTCGCCGCCATCCTGATCGCGACCATGATCGCCACGACGTTCCTCACCAGCCGTCAGATGATCCTCAAGACCGGCTGGGCCGAGGATCCGCAGCAGCGCATGGTGCAGCGACTGATGCTCTACGGCGTCCCGTTCTCGCTGCTCATTTCCGGCGCCCTCTTCCCGCTCGGTGTGGTTCTCTACTGGGTGACGCAGAACCTCTTCTCGCTGGGACAGCAGATGTGGGTGCTGCGCAAGTACCCGCCGCCGAACCAGAGCGGCACCGGGGCCAAGCCGGCGGCGAAGTCCGATGCCAAGGGCGGCGACAAGAACGGCACTGCGGCCAAGGCGATCAACCCCGCCTTGGCTCCGAAGGTCGGCGCGAAGCCGGTCAACCCGAAAAAGGGTGGTGCGGCCAAGCGGTAGGTGGGTCGATGCGACCGGAGCGGATCACATGGCGCAGCACTTTGGTGCCGTGCGGTGCGGTCAGCGACGCGACGCTCCCCACTCGCGGCATCCGCCCGTACAGACGTCATGTGACCGGCGCCCCTGCGCGCCCTGATCATCCGGAGATGACCTGTGACCGATACAAGTACCTCTTCTGTACCCGAGTCCACCGTGACCGCTGACGCGACTGCCGCTGAGCCCGACGCAGTCGAAGGCGGGGCAGCTACGGGTGATGACGCCGGTACGGGCGCCGTAGACCGCCAGCCCGCCGACAACAAGGACCTGTTCCGGGAGAGTGAGATCGCTGCGGACTACGTGGAGGGTCTACTCGACGTCCTCGACTACGACGGCGACATCGATGAACTGATCCACGCGGGCCGGCCCGTCGTGGAGGTGGTCGGCGGCCGGCTCCAGTCGCTCGTGGGACAGCGGGGCGCGACCCTCGAGGCGCTGCAGGAGCTGACTCGACTCGCGGTGTTCCGCCAGACCGGTACGCCGAGCCGGCTGCTGCTCGACGTCGGCGGCTACCGCGCCAACCGCCGCAAGGAACTGGCGGCCGTGGCGAAGAACGCCGCGGAGAAGGTCAAGGAGCACGGCGAGGCGATCAAGCTCGAGCCGATGAGCGCGTTCGAGCGTAAGTGCGTGCACGATGTGATCAACGCGTTGCCGGGGGTAGAGAGCGAATCCGAAGGCGTCGAGCCGGCCAGGCGGATCGTGGTACGCCCCGCAGACTGACGACATCAGGTACGACCTACGGCGCCGCGCACCTCGTGCGCGGCGCCGTCGTTTTTCCTCCCCGAGGAGCAGGGAGGTTCCCCATCCGACCCGATCCGGAGGCACTCGTGACCGGCTCGTCCTTCGACCCGCCGCCCGATCTCGCCCAGGCGGCACTGACGCTCTTCGGCGAGCGGCTGCCGCTCGCAACCGAGTACGCCCGGCGGCTGGCGACGGACGGGGTGGTACGCGGGCTGATCGGCCCCAGGGAGGCCGAGCGGATCTGGGGCCGTCACATCCTCAACTGCGCGGTAATCGCCGCCCTAGCGCCTTCTGAGTCTTCTATTACTGATGTTGGGTCCGGAGCTGGCCTGCCCGGCATGGTCCTGGCCGTGGCCCGGCCGGATCTATCCGTGGCTCTGGTCGAACCGCTCGAACGGCGAACCACCTTCCTGTCAGAGGTGGTGTCCGATCTCGGCCTCGACAATGTCGCAGTGGTGCGGTCGCGGGCCGAGGACGCCGTGGGGAATCTTCCCCCCGCCGATATCGTCACGGCCCGCGCGGTCGCGCCCCTGGACCGGTTGGCGGCCTGGTGCTTGCCCCTCGCCCGTGTCGGCGGGCGTCTGCTGGCACTGAAGGGCGCGACGGCGTCCGACGAGATCGAAGCACATCGGGATGCGATCGCCCGGCTCGGCGGTGGCGAGCCGGTTATTCGTGTCTGCGGAGCGGGCCTCTTACCCGAGCCGACGACCGTGGTCGAGGTGGTCCGGGAGCGGGACGTGGCGCCGGCGCCCGAGCGGGGAGCGGTCAAGCGCGCGCGGTCGAGCGCATCGACGCGATCGCGGTCTGGCCCGCAGTCCGGTCCCCGGTCGCGTAGGCGATAGGCCATGAGGCGGCCAGGCGGGGCCGCCTCACTGGTCCCGGTCGTTTCGGGACTCGGGCCCGTCGGACCGGATCGCATCTCTCCGGTGCGGCTCGTCTTTCGGATTGAGATAGTCCCGTGGTCCGGGGACGTCCCGTCGGTTGTCCGGCTGGGGCGTGCGGCGGACCAAGGTCAACCAACGTCTCGTCTCGACTGTCGTTCGTCCAGGGCTCGTGGGAGACCATGGCTTCGGTCCTTCAGTCTTCGTAGGCTGGCTCTACGTGGCATCTGCGGCTCGTTAGGTGCGGGGTGTGCGCGGATCCTCGCCCCACCTTTCTCCGTTGCACCTTGTGCGGGGCCCCTCCGAGAACGCATGTGGGCGCCGGCGATGCGCAGCCATTCGAAACGGACGGGGATTGACACAGTGCGCGAGAACGGTACATATGACGGGCTCGGACCCAGACGGGACTCCTGGGATCGTGTTTCACGTGAAACGGAAGGGCTGGACAGTCCAGCGGTGCCTCAACTGCGGACCGCCGACATAGCTCCATCCATGGAGTACCTGAACTGGTCGTCCGATCTTGGAATTCAGGTGCTTTCGCGCGGTGCGTTGGCCGGATCACCGACACCTCTCACAGAAATGAACATCTCTTCGCCTGTAAACGTGGTCGAGCCCGGTACCGTGTACGGGCGCGCTGCGGTTCCAGTCGAGGACGGGTTACCCCCCGGTGGAGACGAGCTATCGGCTTCAAATCGACACACGCCGTCATCGCCCCTTCCCCACTCCGCCGTATCTGCTGACACCGAGGTCGCCATGACCGATGCTTACGTTTCACGTGAAACCGAAGATCCGCCGCTGGCTCTGGAAGCCAAACGGGCGGTCCAGATTCTGAACCCGAGCGGTGAGGTCACCATGCCGCGCCCAGCACAACGGCGCGTCATCAGCGTGTCCAACCAGAAGGGCGGCGTGGGGAAGACCACCACAGCCGTGAACATCGCCGTCGCGTTGGCGCTTCACGGCAACCGGGTTCTGGTGATCGATCTCGACCCCCAGGGCAACGCCAGTACCGGGCTAAATGTCCCACATCATGCCGGCGTGCCGGACATCTACGACTGCTTGATCGAAGGCGCCCCGCTGGACGCTGTGACCCAGGCCGTGGAGGGCATTCCAAACCTTTGGGCCGTGCCCGCAACGATCGATCTGGCGGGCGCCGAGATCGAGTTGGTGTCCGTCGTCGCTCGTGAGTCTCGCCTGCACCGCGCGATTCAGGCGGCCTCCGCGCAGTACGACTACATCTTCATCGACTGCCCGCCGTCGCTTGGCCTACTCACGGTCAACGCGCTGGTGGCCTCCGAGGAGGTGCTGGTCCCGATCCAGTGCGAGTACTACGCGTTGGAGGGCGTGCAGGCGCTCACGAGCAACATCGACCTCGTGCGGTCGCACCTCAACCCGAAGCTGGAGATCAGCACCGTGGTGCTCACGATGTACGACCGGCGTACGCGCCTGGCCGACCTCGTGGAGCAGGACGTGCGAACCCACTTCGGCCCGAAGGTTCTCGACGTCGTCATCCCCCGCAACGTCCGGGTCTCCGAGGCGCCCAGTTACAGCCAGTCGGTCATGACGTACGACCCCGGCTCGCGTGGCGCGGTGAGTTACTTCGAGGCAGCCAGGGAGATCGCACTGCGTGGCTCGGATCAGACAGGAGAGCAGGAGTGAAGAACAACCGTCGTGGTGGTCTCGGGCGGGGACTCGGAGCCCTGATCCCCACCACACCTCCTGTGAGCGAGGGTGCGACGGCGACCGGCCTGGCGACGGCCCCGGCCTACTCCCCCGCGTTGCCCCATCCGGTCGCCAACGGTGCCGCTCCCGACGGGGAGCTTACCGAGGCTCTGGCGCCGGCGGTCCCGCAACACGATCTGGCGCCGGTTCCCGGGGCCCGCTTCGCTGAGCTGCCGGTCCACTGGATTGTGCCCAACTCCAAGCAGCCACGGCAGGTATTCGACGATGAGGCGCTCGACGAGCTCAAGGTCTCGATCGAGCAGGTCGGGTTCCTCCAGCCGATCGTGGTCCGGGAGATAGAGCCGGAGCGCTACGAACTCGTCATGGGCGAGCGGCGCTGGCGGGCCGCCCAGGCGCTCGGACGGGAGCTCATACCCACGATCATCCGCGATACCCGCGATGACGACATGCTCCGGGACGCGCTTCTGGAGAACATCCACCGGGCCAACCTGAACCCACTCGAAGAAGCGGCCGCCTACCAGCAACTCCTGGAGGAGTTCGGGGCGACCCACGATGAGCTGGCGAGACGGATCGGTCGCAGTCGTCCTCAGATCTCCAACACCATCCGGCTACTCAACCTCCCCGCCAACGTTCAGCGGCGCGTTGCCGCCGGCGTTCTGTCCGCCGGGCACGCGCGGGCGCTGCTGAGCCTGGACGTGGAGGAAGAGCAGGAGACGCTCGCGCACCGTATTGTCGCCGAAGGCCTCTCGGTGCGTGCCACGGAGGAACTCGTGGCGCTCGCGGCGGCCGAGGGTGGAGCCCGCAAGACCCCACCGAAGCGACGGCCCAAGCCGCACGCTCCGGCGCTCTCCGATCTCGCGGATCGGCTCTCCAACCGGTTCGACACGAGCGTGAAGGTCGACATCGGGCGCCGCAAGGGGAAGATCACGATCGAGTTCGCAACTGTGGACGACCTCGAGCGGATCGTCGGCATCATCGGCGTCGAGGGGCGCACTCCTCGACAGTGAGTCAAGGTGCACGAGTAGAGGCGGCCGCTGACCTGGCCGCCTCTCTTTTTTCGCCCAGGACTCGAAAGTTCTCCACAGGGGTTTTCCACAGGCAGCCCCGTTTCACGTGAAACCACGCCTAAAACGGGCTGTGTGCCTGTGGATGACGGAGCGCTTCGGTCGTCTCTGGGACCGTACGGTCACCCTGTGCGACGTAGTCCGGGTGTCGAATCGCGGGTGCCGGATCGCGCGCAGCGTCGATAAGTTGGTCCGCACTGCTGAGCCGCACCTGCAGGGGGAAGACAGCGGTATGCCCGGTTGCTAGGGTCGGCTCGTGTCTGAGGTACCGCGCTCCCTTCCCGGCTTTGCAGCCTGGCCCACATTCCCCTTCGAAGGCGACCTGCGCGTCAAGCAGCTCGATGATCCCGTCCTCCTGGAGCCGCCCAGGCACGGAGACGACCCGTCCGAGTGTCGCGCCTGTAGCGCGCCGGACGAGGCGTACATCTGGGTCAGTGAACGGTGGCGGGTGCGAAGCCTCGACCGGCCCACCGGCCTCCCGATGGTGCTCATTCTCGAATCGCGATCGCATCTCGATCTCGGCGATCTACCCAATATGCTCGCTGCCGAGTTGGGGGTCATGACGGTACGCCTGGAACGGGCGGTCCGCTCGCTGGACGGCGTGGCCCGGGTACACGTCAACCGGTGGGGTGACGGGTCCGCCCATCTGCATCTGTGGTTCCTGGCCCGGCCGTATGGGTACCTCCAGCTACGCGGAACGTTCCTCTCGCTGTGGGATGAGATCCTGCCACCCATCCCCGAGCACCAGTGGCGAGAGAGTCTTGCCCACGTCGCGGCGTGGCTGGCCGAGTTCGGTGGACGCCCATTGGCCGAGCCGCCGCGCATCGACTGGAAGGCTCCCGCGACGCTCGCCCCTGCTGCCTCCTCGTTCCTGGCGGAAGACGGCGCGGAGAGCAATGCGACCGAGGACTGGTCGACCACTACCGGGTTGGAAGCGGCGGGCACGGCGAACGGAGGCGGCGACATCGCGGCGACGGAGGCGGGGGACGCTGTGACGCCCGCTGGCGCGGCCGCGGCGGCGGGCGAATGGCCCACACCGACGGGCAGAGCGGAAGACGGCACCACCGGGACAGCCGGCACCTCGGAAAGCAACGGCACCGATGACGCCACCGCGCAGGAGCTCCCAGACGAGTTCGCAACCGCACGCGACATCCTGGTGACGCCCGGACCCTCCGGCTTCTCGTCAATCGTCGAGGCGCCCGTCCAGGACGGCGGCCACGACGAGAACGCCGTCCGCCTGGTTCCGGGCCAGCGGGAGGGATCGGCACAGGATCGGGACTCGTCGGCGGCCGCTCCGGCATGAACCGCTTATCGCGCATGGCAGACGGGCTCTGATTCGCGCCGGGTGGATGAGGCGGCCGTTAACCTCTCCTGACCGGCAAATGCCGCGTACGATCCCTCTTTGGGGGCAAGGAGGCGGCGGGTGGCTGGACGACGTACGAGTTCTGTGGAGAACGGCTTATGTCACGTCGCATTGTCAATCTGACTCTCGACACTCTCGAGGACCTGCCACGCGCATGCCGCAGGTGTGTCTACTGGGAGCTCGATCCGGTGGCAGCCGAGCGGGCATGCACCTCCGGAGACCCGGAGTTGGAAAAAGAGGCCTGGGTTTCGCAGACTCTGCTTGAGTGGGGCTCCTGCGGCAAGCTGGTCTACGTTGACGGAATGCCCGCCGGCTTCGTCATGTTCGCGCCGCCGGCGTACGTGCCGCGCGCCATGGCGTTCCCCACCTCGCCGGTCTCCCCCGACGCTGTCCTGCTGACCACGGCCCGGGTCGTCGCCGCGTTCGCCGGTGGGGGGCTCGGTCGGATGCTTGTGCAGGGCGTCGCCCGCGATCTGACCAAGCGCGGGGTCAAGGCCATCGAGACGTTCGGTGACGCCAAGTTCGGTGACGACGTCGGGGACGACCAGCAGGCGGGCTGCCTGGCTCCGGCCGACTACTTCCTCTCGGTGGGCTTCAAGACCGTGCGTCCGCATCCGCGCTATCCACGGTTGCGCCTCGAGCTGCGCACGGCGTTGTCATGGAAGTCCGACGTGGAGTACGCGCTGGAGAAGCTGCTCGGCTCGATGAGCCCGGAAGCCCTGCTGCGGCCCGTACGGCCGGCGACCCGCTCAACGCTCTAGCGGGGCGACGACTCGCTAATGCGCCGCTGCGGTCTCCGCTGCGGCAGCCCGTAGTTTGCTGACGTCGATCGAGCCGGTCGGCACGTCGACCTCGACCGGGTAGTACATCCGCTGTACCGCGGCCATGATGGCCTCGACCATGCGGTCCCGGAACAGTGGATCGACCAGGCGGTCCCGGTCGACCGACGAGGTGAGGTATCCCGCTTCCACGCGAACAGCCGGCATGCGGGTCAGTCGCAGCAACTCCCAGGACTTGGAGTGGATCTGGCAGTTGCGCATGCCGGTGCGGGCCACGATCTCCCGCTGGACCAGTCCGGCGAGTCGCTCGCCCACCGTAGAGGTCACGCCACTGGTCGTGCCGTAGTGGTAGGTCGCGACGCCGTCGGCGTCGGGATTGGAGTGGCCGTCGAGGTGGATTGAGATGAGCAGGTCCGCGCCGAGATCGTTGGCAAGTTTCGCTCTGTCCCGGTTTGTCATGTTTTCTGCCGGGTTAGGCCCTCGAGTCAGATGAACCCGCATTCCCGCCGCCGCCAGTCGCCCCTCCAGCCGAAGCGCGATGTCGAACGCGAGGTCCGCCTCCGTCCAACGCAGCGGGCCGTCGGGTACGACCACGCCCGGGTCGTCGGGGCCGCCGTGACCGGGGTCGACGACGATCTGCTTACCGACCAGCGCGGGGCCCGAGGCGTGGAACGCGGCGGTCTCGCGTAGCAACTGTGGGCGCCCCCCGACCACCTTGCGGCCGAGCCGTCGCAGCGCGTTCATCGTTGCCGGCCCGCAGGAGCCGTCAGGGACCAGTCCGACCTCACGCTGGAACTGGGCCACCGCACGGGCCGTGTACCCGCCGTAGACGCCGTCCGCGCGGCCGAGGTCGTACCCCATCTCCAGTAGCCGTTCCTGCAACTGTCGGACGTCGTCGCCGACGAGCGGTTCGGTGACCGCCTGGTACAGCGCGCGCTGGCCCAGGCGCCACCGGGCCGCGTCGAGAGCGCGCCACGTCTC
>JAOPWA010000362.1 GCA_025965915.1 Dactylosporangium sp.
CTCGCCGAACGAGGCGCCCTTGGGACAGATGAAACCGTGGCTGAGCACGTCGTCTGCGTCTCCGCGTACCCTGCTGATCTTTTCGCCGAGGACCGTCAGCTCCAGGCCGCAGGTGGCCTCGCATAACGGACAGGTGGTGTACGCGGTGCGAACCTCGTCTGTCATAAGCCCTCCCGTTGCGGAAGAAGGTACCGGTCGGTTAGCCGTGTGCGGGTGCGCGTGGCGAGAGCCCTGCCAGCACGAAGTCGGCGACCTCGTCGGCCAGTTGCCCGGGCGACTTGGGCCCGTCGGGCTGATACCACTGAGGCAACTGGTTGACGACGCCGAATACGATCAGCGTCACCGTGTCGGCCGAGGCGACGGCCGCGAACGTACCGTCGGCCTGCCCGCGGGCCACCAGGTCACGGAACGCCTCGTGGTAGCGGCGACGCTGCGCCCGCAGCGCCGCCATCGGCTCGGCGGCGAGCTTGTGCATCTCCCGGGAGAACACCGCCGCCTCGGCCAGCCGCGCGGTGGTCGTCTCGACGAGGTCGACGATGACCGCGCGGATCACGTCGCCGGGCCGGCCGCCGGCCGCCAGGATGCGATCCAGGTCGGCCAGTTGCTGGCTGATCAGTGCGTGGTAGATCTCGTACAGCAGGTCGTCTTTGGACTTGAAGTAGTGGTACATCGCGCCCTTGGTGACTGCGGCCTGCTCGACGATCTCCTGTACCGAGGTGGCGTCGAAGCCCTTGACTGCGAACAGGGTGACGGCCGCGTCGAGCAAGCGGGTTTGAACGGTGCCGCCGCCGACTAACGCCATCTGGACAGCTCCCGGCGCGCCACCGAGCGGCGGTGCACCTCGTCTGGCCCGTCGGCGAGCTGGAGGGTGCGCGCGTGCGTGTACAGGTTGGCCAGCGGGGTGTCCTGGCTGACGCCGGCCGCCCCGTACGCCTGGATCGCCTTGTCGATGACCCACCGCGCGGTCTCCGGCGCGACCACCTTGATCGCCGAGATCTCCATGGCCGCACCCTTGTTGCCGACGGTGTCCATCAGCCAGGCGGTCTTGAGGACGAGCAGTCGCGCCTGCTCCAGGCGGATGCGCGCCTCGGCGATCCACTCCTGGACGACACCGTGCTGGGCGATGGCGACGCCGAACGTCTCCCGTGACAGGGTCCGGCGACACATGAGCTCGAGTGCGCGCTCGGCCATGCCGATCAGTCGCATGCAGTGGTGGATGCGCCCGGGGCCGAGACGGGCCTGAGCGAGCGCGAAGCCCTCGTTCTCGCCGCCCAGCAGGTTCTCGGCGGGTACGCGGACCCCGTCGAAGAGGATTTCGGCGTGCCCGCCGTGCGCGGCGTCGGTGTAACCGAAGACGGTCGTGGGGCGCACGATCGTCACGCCGGGGGTATCCAGGGGAACCAGGATCATGCTGTGCCGGCGGTGCTTGGGCCCGTCCGCATCGCTGACACCCATGACGATGGAGACCTTGCAGCGCGGGTTCATCGCGCCGGACGACCACCACTTGCGGCCGGTGACCACATAGGAGTCACCGTCGCGCTCGATGCGGGTCGCGATGTTGGTGGCATCGGAGCTGGCCACCTCCGGTTCGGTCATCGAGAAGCAGGAACGGATCTCGCCTTCCAGCAACGGGCGCAGCCAGCGCTCCTGCTGCTCAGGGCTGCCGAACATGGACAGCAGCTCCATGTTGCCGGTGTCCGGGGCGGCGCAGTTCATCGCCTCGGGTGCGATGAGCGGGCTGCGGCCGGTCAACTCGGCGATCGGCGCATACTCCAGATTGGACAGTCCGGCGCCCCACTCCGAGTGCGGAAGGAACAGGTTCCACAGGCCCCGCTTGCGCGCCTCCTGTTTGAGCTCGTCGGTGACCGGCGGTGAATCCCACTCGTCGGGGCGCTCGGCGACCTGGGCGGCGAAGGTCTCCTCCGCCGGGTACACGCACTCGCGCATGAACTCCTCGGCGCGCTGCTGAATCTCGAGGGCCCGTTCACTGAATGCGAAGTCCATCTGGTCACTCTCCTAGAGTCGCGGCTGCCCGCTCGATGAGCGTCGGCACGGCGCGCCCGAACGTCTCGAACCCCGCCCCGACGGTCTTGCCCTGCAGGTAACGGGCGTGAATGCCCTCACTGATGACGGCGAGTTTGTAGTTGCCGAAGGCGACGTACCAGTTCAGCCGCGCGACGTCGATGCCGGTCGCCGCCGCGTAGCGCGCCGCGAGTTCCGCGCCGCTGGGAAACCCATCGGGTACGGGCGGAGTGAGCTTGAGTTGCGCCAGATCGGTGTACACGACGAGCAGCCCCACGTCGGCGAGCGGGTCGCCGATCGTGGCCATCTCCCAGTCCATGACCGCGAGGATCGTGCTCAGGTCCGAGGAGAACATGACGTTGTCGAGTCGGTAGTCGCCGTGCACGATGCCGGCCGACGGCGAGTCCGGAATCTCCTTGGCCAGTCTCGCCGTCACCTCTTCGAGCAGCGGCAACTCACGGGTCTTCGAGCGCTCCCACTGCTGGTGCCAGCGGCCTACCTGCCGCTCCAGGTAACCCTCGGGTCGCCCGAAGTCGCCCAGGCCCACGGCCTGGTGGTCCACGCCGTGCAGTGATACCAGCAGGTCGACCAGGGTTTCCCCGCAGGCCCGGGCCCTGTCCGGCGCGACCGTCTCCGCGCCGCGCAGGACGACTCCGTCGACGTACTCCATGACATAGAACGGGGCGCCGATCACCTCGGCGTCCGGGCACAGCAGCAGCGGCTCCGGCACCGGGAAACCGGTCACCGAGAGGGCGCTGATCACCCGAAACTCCCGGGCCATGTCGTGCGCGGATGGCAGGACGTGTCCGAGCGGTGGGCGTCGGACCACGGCGCGTCTCGTCTCGTCGCTCACGAGATAGGTGAGGTTCGAGCGTCCGCCACTGATGACCGTCGCGGTTAGCGGGCCGGTCAGGGCGCCATCGGTGGCCTGTGCGAGGTAGGGCCCGACGCGTTCGAGATCGAGCCCGGGTGGGCTGTTGTCGGCTGACCCCGACTCCGCTGTTGAACTCACGGCGCCTCCTTGCCTACCGACCGGTCGGTACGGACCGTAGCCGCGCTCGCGAAGGCCTGTCAACGTCCGGGCCGGGCGGGGCCGCGTGCTTGATTCCGGTCGATGTCTTGCGGCCACGGCACCATGCTGGCGCTGGTACTCCTGCGGTTGTGGCGCCTATACCTGCGGCCGTGGCGCCGACGACCGCATCTCGATAGTCTCCAGTTGATATTGGACGGCAGATGGAGGTTCGCATGCGCCTCGGCACGGTCACGGTCAGCGCTTCGACCCGAGGACACACCGCCCGCTAACCAGCTGGTTCACCGTCGGGCTCGTACCCACGGTTGGTGCTCCTCGCCTCGAAGCGGTCGCTGATGCCATGACCGTTTCCCCTTGCTCGAGGAGCCCTTTTGCGTGCCGTATATCCGTGCGTCTCGGCGCGGAATTCTACAAACTGTGGACCGCGTCAGCGGTGTCCAACATCGGTGACGGGGTCACCATGGCGGCCGCACCGCTGCTGGTCGCCTCCCTCACCACCGATCCGGCACTGGTCGCCGGTGCCGTCTTCGTCCAGCAGTTGCCCTGGTTGCTGTTCGCGCTGATTAGCGGCGCCTACGTCGACCAGGTCGACCGCCGCCAACTCACTACTCGACCTCGGTGGCGCCGCCGCCGGCTCGCTTCTCGGGGGCCTGTTTGCCCGAACCCTGGGCATCACCGCACCGTTCTGGGCAGCCGCGGCAGTAATGGCCATCATCGCTGCGGCCGCATGGCATCCGCTCCGCGAAGCATCCGCCAGCTAGCACTTCGATGGGGTTCCGCCTGGCACCCCTGCCAGGCGGAACCCCCACCGGGTACCAGACGCCATCGGCTCCGCGCCCGGCCACCACGCGCCACCCGGCTCCGCGCCCGGCTACCACCGCCACCCGTCTCCGCGCCCGGCTACCACGCGCCACCGTCAAGAACGAGCGAAGCCGAAACGTCACCTCGGCCGAGAACCACGCCCACACAAAGCCGAGAAATAGGACGCGTGTGCCACTCCCCACAGAAGGCCGAGGAGTAGCACGCGTGTTCTAAAAACTGTCGTAGCCCGCCACTAAAGTTACGTTCGTGGATGAGGCGTTGGCGGTGCTGGACCGGGCTGTGGTGGAGTGCCGGTCGGCGCCGGTGTGGGCTTTGCCGCAATCCACGCTGGTCGACTCGCTGGATCACGTGCATGCGCTGATCCAGCA
>JAOPWA010000397.1 GCA_025965915.1 Dactylosporangium sp.
CGGCCGGTCCTGGACGTGCTCGAGGAACGGGTACGCGCCGGCGGGGTGGTGCCGTTGCTCGCCGACCGGGACCTGTCCGCCCGCGGGGTCGAGGTGGAGTTCTTCGGTGCCCGTACCCGGATGCCGCCCGGCCCGGCGCTGCTCGCGCTGCGCACCGGCGCGCCGCTGTACACGGCAACGATGTGGTTCGACCGCGACCGCGCCCACGCCCGCCTGGCAGGGCCCGTGCCGTTGCCGACGGCCGGGCCGCTGGACGTACGGGTGCGTCACCTCACCCAACTGGTGGCCGACGGGCTCGCCCAGGGCATCGCGGAGCATCCTGAGGATTGGCACATGCTGCAACGGCTGTGGGCTGTGCCCTCGCCCAGGCTGGCGCCCTCGGCTAGCGCTTCGGGCGCGGAGCCGGCCACACCTGACGGCTCGGCCGGTAGTGGTCGCGCCTGAAGCCGGGCGTGGTCGAGGTTAGAGAAGGGACCGGGAGTGCGTATCGGCATCGTCTGCCCGTACTCCTTTGACGTGCCCGGCGGCGTGCAGAACCACGTCCGGGACCTCGCCGAGACCCTGATCCGGCTCGGCCACGATGTGAGCGTGCTCGGGCCGGCCGACGAGGAAGCGACGCTGCCGCCGTACGTGGTCTCTGCCGGCCGGGCGGTGCCGGTGCCCTACAACGGCTCGGTGGCCCGACTCGCGTTCGGCCCGCTGTCGGCCACCCGGGTGCGCCGCTGGCTGGTCGCCGGCCGCTTTGACGTGCTGCACGTACACGAACCGTTGACCCCGAGCCTGTCCATGCTCGCGGTGTTGTCGGCGCGTGGGCCGGTGGTCGCGACGTTCCACACGGCCATGACGCGCTCCCGGGTGATGGCGGCGGCGCAGGGCGTACTCCAGCTGGTTTCGGAGAAGATCACGGGGCGGATCGCGGTCAGCGAGCTGGCGCGCAAGGTGCAGGTGGAGCACCTGGGCAACAGCGCATGGGAGATCCCCAACGGAGTCGACGTCGCCCGTTTCGCGAACGCGCAGCCGCTGGACGGCTGGCCCGGCAAGGGTGGCGCGATCGGGTTCCTGGGCCGTTACACCGAGCAGCGTAAGGGCTTCCCGCTCTTGCGCGACGCGTTCGCGCTGCTCGCACCGGGGCGCCCGGGGCTGCGGCTACTGGTCGCCGGTCGGGGCGATCCCGACGACGTCGTCGAGGATCTGCCCGGCGAGATACGTGAGCGAATCGTGTTTCTGGGCATGGTCTCCGAAGACGAGAAGACGCGGATGCTGCGTAGCGTCGACGTGTACGTGGCGCCGAACACCGGGGGAGAGTCGTTCGGCATGATTCTCACCGAGGCGATGGCCGCCGGCACGGCGGTGGTGGCCAGTGATCTGGACGCCTTCCGTCGGGTTCTCGACAACGGCCGGGCGGGTGCGCTCTTTCCCAACGGCGACGCGAAGGCACTGGCCGAGGTGATCGACCGGCTGCTCGACGACCCGCCCGCCCGGGACGCGCTGGTCACCCGCGCCCGCGAGGCGGTCTCCGCCTACGACTGGCCGGTGGTCGCAGCCCGGGTCCTGGAGGTCTACACGACAGCCATCGAAGCCACGGCGGGGGTCGTGTCGGACGAGTCGATGGACCCCTTTCTCTAGGGGTGGGCATTACGATGCGCGGCATGTGGTGGGTCGTAGCCGTCGTGGCAGTCGTGATGCTGGTGGCCACCTATCTCACCTGGACCGCGGCCCGGGTCGACCGGCTGCACGGGCGCGCCGCCGCGGCGTACGCGGCGCTCGATGCGCATCTGGTGCGCCGGGCCGCCGCCGCATCCGCCATGGCTGAGGCGGTCCAGTTGCCCGACCTGATGTACGCCGCCCGCATCGCCCTTGACGCCCATCCAGGTGAGCGCGACGTCACCGAAAACGACCTCACGCGCCAGTTGCGCGGCGTCGTCGTGGATCCGGATACCCCGGCCTTCGCCGAGCTGGTCGCGGTCAGCCGGCGCGTTTCGCTGGCCCGACAGGTACACAACGACGTCGTACGCGATGCCCTCGCCGCACGCGGCCGCCCGCTGGTCCGGGCCCTGGGGTTGGCCCGCAGCCATCCACGGCCGGCGTACTTCGACGTGGACGACCCGGCGCTGGAGCCGGCGCCGGCCGCCATGGTGACCCCGCCCACAGTTCAGGCCTGAGCGGGGCATCCTGCGCCGGTCGGGGCCCCGTGCGAGGCTTTCGGCGGCGTGGTCCCCACGACCGTGCAGGCCGCGACCTGCCAATTGGCCGTCGGGAGCGGCTCAGGTACGGCGTACGATTAGCAAAAGATCTTTCCTCCCTTCCAGCTAGGAGCCCCTGCCGCCGTGTCCGAACAGACCTCTTCGCCCACCAGCAGCACCGCGCCCGTGACCGGAACCGCCCGGGTCAAGCGGGGCATGGCCGAGATGCTCAAGGGCGGCGTGATCATGGACGTCGTCACGGCGGAGCAGGCGAAGATCGCCGAGGATGCCGGCGCCGTGGCCGTCATGGCCCTCGAGCGGGTGCCAGCTGACATCCGCGCGCAGGGCGGTGTGACGCGCATGAGCGACCCCGACATGATCGACCGCATCATCAACGTGGTCTCGATCCCCGTGATGGCGAAGGCCCGCATCGGCCACTTCGTCGAGGCGCAGGTGCTGCAGGCGCTCGGCGTCGACTACGTCGACGAGTCCGAGGTGCTCACCCCGGCCGACTACGCCAACCACATCGACAAGTGGGCGTTCACCGTCCCCTTCGTGTGCGGCGCGACCAACCTGGGTGAGGCGTTGCGGCGCATCAACGAGGGCGCCGCGATGATTCGCTCGAAGGGCGAGGCGGGCACCGGCGACGTGTCCAACGCCACGACCCACATGCGCAAGATCCGTGGGGAGATCCGCCGGCTCACCTCCCTGCCCGAAGACGAGCTCTACGTCGCGGCGAAGGAGCTGCAGGCCCCTTACGACCTGGTGCGTGAGGTGGCGGCCACCGGGAAGCTGCCGGTCGTGCTGTTCACCGCGGGCGGTATCGCCACCCCGGCGGACGCCGCGATGATGATGCAGCTCGGCGCCGAGGGCGTCTTCGTGGGCTCCGGCATCTTCAAGTCCGGCAACCCGGAGCAGCGCGCGGCGGCGATCGTGAAGGCGACCACGTTCTACGACGACCCGGATGTCCTGGCCAAGGTGTCGCGTGGTCTGGGCGAGGCGATGGTCGGCATCAACGTCGAGGACATCCCGCAGCCGCATCGGCTCGCCGAACGCGGCTGGTGACCCGCGTCCTGGCGCGGTGGGCGCTGCCGGTCCTCGGACTGGTGCTCGCGCTCTCCGCCTGCCAGGACGACGCCGCTCCCGAGGCGGCGAACCCGTTCGTCGTCGAGACGGC
>JAOPWA010000183.1 GCA_025965915.1 Dactylosporangium sp.
GCCGGCGACAAGGTATACAGACAGGGTTGGGCCTTTGGTCGTGCTGGTTTAGTCACCTTTGCTCGTATCCGAAGGCCCTTCCTCATGTCACGCCGCCACGCCGGACGCGGGCACGATCATCGATCCCCGCCAACCCCGCCGGCCGCCTGAACCCCTTATTTACCAGGCTTACAAGAAGTCTTGCGGCCAGTGATCTTGAAGATCGCTCAATGCAACAGCGCCATCATGCTTGTCGTAGCCGACATGGTCGGTGATCTCACCGTCCAGAGCTGATTCCAGGACCCGCTTGGTCAACTGCCGCAGCAGCCCTGTGGGTGCCAGAAAGTCGTCCGTCGCAGCTGAGCTGGGGTTTCGTGGGCCGGTAGTTGCCGGGATGATAGGTGTGTGGCGCTGCGACTGGTCTACCTGGTGTTCTCGCGGCTGATGCGGTGGGTGGTGTTGCTGGTCCGGGACTCGGCGGTCAAAGACGTCGAGCTTCTGGTGCTGCGTCATGAGGTGGCGGTGCTGCGCCGTCAGGTCGCGCGGCCGCGGGTGGACTGGGCCGACCGGGCGGTGCTGGCCGGCCTGGCACGGCTGCTGCCGCGCTGGTTGTGGGGCGGGGTGTTGGTGCGGCCTGAACCGCTGTTGCGCTGGCATCGGGATCTGGTCCGCCGCCGGTGGGCGTATCCGAGCCGACGCGGTCGGCCGTCTGTCACCGCGGAGATCCGCAACCTGGCGTTGAGGCTGGCCCGGGAGAACTCGACCTGGGGTTACCGCAGAATTCATGGGGAGCTGCGGCGGCTGGGCTACCGCGTCGGTGCAAGCGGGGCGTACTGGCGGTTGACTTCTTCAGCGTCGACACGGTGTCGCTGCGCCGGCTGTATGTGCTGTTCGCGATCGAGGTGGGCAGCCGGCGGGTGCATGTGCTTGGCGTTACCGCGTATCCGGTGGGGGAGTGGTAGCCCAGCAGGCCCGCAACGTGCTGATGGAACTCGGCGAGCGAGCCGATTCGTTCCGGTTCCTGGTCCGGGATCGGGACACGAAGTTCACCGCCGTGTGCGACGGGGCAGGCCGCGTGAGGTGACCGCCTTTCTGGCACCCACGCCCCGATTGGTGCCCGTCACCAAGGCGATCGATCCACTGGCCTGCATCGTCCCGTCCCTGGGTTCGTCCTTCGTCGACGGCCGCCCGATCCTTGATCGGAAACAGGTAGCTGCCCTCTGGCCTGGATCTGGCGTGTCGAAGGACCCAGGTCACCGGCTTGCGACGGCACCTGCCAGGCGAACCATAGCGGAGTACAGCCGCTGCTACAGAGCGCGTCACAGTCAGGTGAGCTGTCCATGCAGTTCCGCCGCACCGCGGCGATCAGGCTGTTGTTGGACTCCGCCACCCTGAGTGCTTCCTTGACCTCGAATCCGGCCGGCTCCATGGTCGGCCAACTCGTCAGGTTGCCGGTGTGATCGGCGGACGGGCATGGTGGCGTGTGACTGGGGTAGACGCGTGCGGTACCGGCCGTTTGTCGCGTCCATGGGCCGCCTGGCCCTGGGTCGTGAGGCGACCCGGACCCAGCCGGACTGGGTGAGCAAGTCAGCGCCGAACTCGGGACACGACGGGTCCGCAGGGGGTCGTGTCGTGCGGCTCCCAGTCCCCCAGCTGAAGCTAGCTGGACGACACGGCCAGTGTGCCGCCAAGTCGCTCAGTACCAATAGAAGAGAGGACCAACTGCCGGTGAGACGTGGTGTCCGGTCACAGTGTTCACGAGCGGTCTTGGCGGTTAGCGCAGGGAGCTTCCTTCTGGCGTCTGCGCTCTTGTTCTCCACATGCGGCGACCCGATGCCGGATCCGGCGGACTGGACGACCTACCACCACGACAACAGCCGCGCGGGCCTCGCCCCCGGGCTGGCCCCGCTCGGCACCCTCGCCAAGGCTTGGGAAGCCAGGCTCGACGGTGCCGTCTATGGCCAGCCCCTCGTCGTCGGCGATCGGGTCTTCGCCGCCACGGAAAACGACACCGTCTACGCCCTCGACGCCGCCGGCGGCCGGATCCTGTGGTCGACGAACGTCGGTACGCCGATGCCGCGGTCGCAGTTACCGTGCGGCAACATCAACCCGCTCGGCATCACCAGCACTATGGTCTACGACCCGGCCACCAGCCTGCTGTTCGCCCTCGCCGAGACCACCGGCGGCCGGCATACTCTGGTCAGCCTCGACGCCGCCACCGGTCAGGTACGCCAGCGGCGGCCCGCCGAACCGCCCCTGGGTAACCGGATCGCCCACCAGCAGCGCGGGGCGCTCAGCCTCGTGGCGGGGCGGATCTATATCCCCTACGGCGCACTGGACACCGACTGCGACATCTACATCGGCTCGGTCGTCGCACTGCCCACCACCGGCCCGGCCGGTCCGATCAGCTACCACGTGCCCACCACCAGGAAGGGCGGCGGCATCTGGTCCCCCGGCGGCGGCGCCCTCGTCGGCGACCGGCTCATGTATGCCACCGGCAACGGGGAGTCCACCACCACCTACGACGGCGGCGACTCGGTCCTCGCCCTCGACCGCGACCTCAAACTCGTCGACCGGTTCACCCCCACCACCTGGGCCGAAGACACCTCCTCCGACGCCGACCTCGGCTCGATGACCCCCGTCCTCGTCGGCGGGTACGTGTACGCCAACGGCAAACGCGGCGTCGGCTACACCCTCAAGCCCCACCACCTGGGCGGCCTCGGCGGCCAGGTCGACCAGACCTACGTGTGCCCTACCTTCGGTGCCCCCGCGGTCAGCGGCAATACCGCCTACGTGCCCTGTATCGATGGCCCGCGCGCGGTCACCATCGACCCCAAGGGCAGGATCACCGTAGGCTGGCAGGCAGTGGTATCCGGCGGCGGCTCACCGGTCCTCGGTGGCGGCGCGGTCTGGGTCATCGATACCGCACTGGGTATCCTGTCCGCGCTCGACCCCGCCACCGGCGTGGTCCGCCAACGCATCCCCGTCGGGACAACCAATCGCTTCGCCTCACCGACCCTCGCCCACGGCCACGCCTACGTCGGCACCATGACCGGCGTCGTAGCCGTCTCCGGCGCGTGAGCTCCCGCACCACCCCGCCTGACGGCAGCACACACGGACGCCTGCGCGCCGAAAGGCGTCGGCAACCGGCCGATGGCAAGAGCAAAGGGGCGCCTCGGTTTCGCTCTACGATCGGCGGGTGTCGCGGGAGAAACGACTGTGGGTCGTGCTGCTGCTGAACCTGCTGCTCATCGCTGGTCTGGTGATCGTGGGTCTGCGCGCACCTTCGCTGGGTGTGTTGGCCGCGAGGGCTGACTACCTCGCCGATGCTGCGGCCATCGGCGTGTCGCTATTGGCGATCTGGTTGACTGCGAGTCCGACCGGCGCCTGGGTCGCCCAGCAGGCCCGAAACTTGCTGATGGACCTCGACCAGCGCGCGGCCGGGCTGCGGTTCCTGCTCCGCGACCGTGACGCCAAGTTCACCGCCGCCTTCGACGCGGTGTTCACCGCCGAAGGCATCGACGTGATCAAGACCCCGCCGCAGGCGCCCCGAGCGAACTCATTCGCCGAGCGCTGGGTGGGCACCGTCCGCCGGGAGTGCACCGACCGGATGCTCATCGCCGGCGAGCGTCATCTGGCGGCGGTCCCCGACGAGTACACCTCGCACTACAACGGCCACCGTCCACATCGCTCGCTCGGCCAGCAGCCACCGAATCCTGCACCGCACGCTGTTGACCTGAACGCCGCCCGGGTTCACCGGCGCCTAGTCCTGGGCGGACTGATCAACGAGTACTCGCAGGCAGCGTAGCCCGAACCGACTTTACGAGCGCCACAAGACCGGCGAGGAGCACAACGGCGCCGTTCGTGCGGGCGATTAGAGCGGCTCGGTGTGGGATTAGCGGGAATGCAATAGGGGCGTACGTGCCTGGGTTCTGGGAGCGGCGGGAGTTTTCTGC
>JAOPWA010000449.1 GCA_025965915.1 Dactylosporangium sp.
CACCCACCGAGGCCGAGCGTCGCTTTCTTCGGAACCGACTGCGGATTCGCTGACGGCGGCGGCCGACAACTCCCGGCCGCCGCCGTTTGACACCAGCTATCTAGCGCCGACTCAGCAACCCGATCGCCTGGTCGAAAGCTGAGTCCCGGTCGGCGGCGAACTCCTCGTCGGTAAAGACGGGCGTGCGGATGTCCGGGGGGATGCCGGTGCCGTCGAAGGTGCGGCCTTCCCGGGTCAGGAACTCCTCATTGGGCAGGATGAACTGCCAGCCGTTGGGCAGGAACCGGATCAGCGTGTCGGAGAAGACGCCCTGGGTGTTCTCGCCGATGCGGATCGGGCGCGGCGACCGGCCGAACGTGGCCAGGGTGAAGGTTTCACCAGCGCTCATCGCTGAGCCACCGGTGAGGATGACGATCGGACCCGAATAGACCGGCGCCGCGGTGGCCGGCACCCGAACCGGTTGCGGTCGGGTGAAGTGGTCGGGGTCGTTCGCGTCGTTGCGGGCTCGTTTGCTGTACGCGAGATACGGCTGGCGGGTCAGCCTCGAGGCGAGTTGGAGGCCGAGCGCGTCGTGGCCGCCGCCGTTGACGCGCAGGTCGATGACCAGCCCACGCAGCGCCGCGGGGCCGGATGTGCGTGCCGGAGTCAGGATCGCGTTGAGTGCCCGGTCCAGTTCGGCGGAGTCCGTGGCGTAGGTGGCGGGGTCGGTGTACCCGGCGAATGCGATGATCCGCAGATACCCGATGCGTCCGGGCAGGTCCGTGTACCCGATGCGACCGTTGCCGAACTCCTGCAACGGGCCGGGCACGTCGCGCCGCTCGATGAACGGCCGGACCTTCCGCTCCAGTTCGAGGGTCGGGAAGGTGGTACCGGGCCGGTGCCCGACGTACTGCGGATCGTCAGACTGTCCTTTACCGACACGGATCCCGGTGTGCGCGTCACCCAGCGGGTCGATCACCTCGACCAGCAGGTCGAACAGCTCCTTATCGGTCATGTCCGGGCGGACCCGCGGCCGGTACCTGTCGCGGACCGCCGACCAGTCGATGCCCTTCGCGGCGAAGAACGGGTAGTTCTCCGCGTACGTCTGCCAGAACAGGTCGAACGTGGCGAGCGGACCGGTCGGGCCGGGACGGGTGCAGGAGTCCGGAAGCCCGTGCAGCCGGCGCAGTTGTCGGTCGCCCACGGAGCCGTCCATATGCAGCACCAGGCGCGTCCGGTGATCTTCAGCCCGAGCGGTGAAGGCCAGGTCCTTCGCGGCGAAGCGGACCGTGCCGTCGCCGGCCGCCTTGCCGGCCTGCGTCGCGACGGGGCCGGCGGCACAGCTGATGCTGGTCGTCTCGTAGAGCGAGGCGCGACCGTTGCTGATGGTCAGTACCGAGGCGTAGCCGTCGCTGCGCCACACGCCGTCAACAGGCGTGCCGGTCGAACTGGCGCCGGCCACCTGCGGCGTGGCGATCAGCGAGACCGTCAGACTCGTCGTCAGTGCGATGAGAGTCAGCTTCCGAATGTTCATGTGACCACCCTCATCGGACGGGTTCCCGCTCACCATCCGGTGACCCTCACTCTTGTCGGTGGGGTTAACCCCCCAATCGAAGATCTTCAATCTGCGGTTGCGTTGTCTGATCGGGAGACGCGTCAGACCCGGGTCGGCGGTCGAGCCGCAGATCAGGGCGTTGCTGGCCGAGTCCCGGACATGCCATCGCCGCCGTGTCCACGAGCCAGCCATCGGCCAGGGAAGCCGCTGTACCTTGTCGGCGCAGTTCATGTCCTACGGCCAATTTGCCGGAGAACTCGGCAGACTGACGGAGGGCGGCCGGATGGCTGGTACGGACGAAATCGGCGATCCGGTGACCGGAGTTGACGGCGCGGATGTTCGCGGCATGGCCCTGGTTGCGGGGGAAGTCGGCCGGGATCTGCTGTCGGTGGACTGGGGCGACCCCACTCGGGCCGCCAAGCTCGTGGCCACAAAGCTTGCGGACCGCGGTGCGCATCCTGTTGAGTTCGCGCTTCGCGATGTGGATGGCCTGGGGCCCGGAACTCACATTCCTCTGCAACGACGCCTACCGGCGCGACACCCTGGGCAAGAAGTACCCGTGGGCGCTGGGCAGACCGGCGCGCGAGGTGTGGGCGGAGATCTGGCCGGACATCGGACCGCGCATCGACACGGGGATGCTGTGCGTGGTCGGCGAGGACACCGTACGGATCATCGGCGAGCGCCGAATAGCCACCCTGCGTGATCTCGGTTCGGAGCTCGCGACCGTACGCACCGAGGCGCAGGTCTTCGCGGCCGATGGCCCCTCCGGCCGCGCCTTGTCAGGCGGTGTGTGCGATGGGCATGCCGAGGTGGGTGGTGAGGTCGAGGCGGGCGCGGAGGTCGCCGCGGGTGGCGATGGCGGCGTAGTAGGCCTCGCGGCGGCGGGCGACGCAGCCGCCGGGGCGGTCGGGGTTGTCGACGAGGTCGGGTTCGAGGTGGGCGTTGAGGCCGTCGCGGAGCAGGGTGAGGGCTTCGGCGCGGAGTTGGGAGACGCGGGATTCGGTGACGCCGAGTTCGGTGGCGATGTCGGTCATGGGGCGTTCGTCGAAGAAGTAGGCGGATACGACGAGGCGGAGGCGTTCGGGGAGGGCGTCGATGGCGTGGTGGAGGTAGCCGATTTTTTCGCGGTGCAGGATGAGTTGTTCGGGTCCGGCGGTGCGTTCGGGGACCATGTCTTCGGCGGTGCCGGCGGCGAAGCCTTGCAGGCTGAGGACGACGGCGCGTTGGACGTCGTCGTTGACGGATTGGATTTCGTCGGTTCCGACGCCGAGGGTTTCGGCGAGTTCGGTGGTGGTGGGGGTGCGGCCGAGGGTGGCGGTGAGGTGTTGGTGGGCGGTGTCGACGCGGCGGGCGCGGGAGCGTACGGAGCGGCTGGCCCAGTCGAGGCCGCGGAGTTCGTCGAGGAGGCCGCCGCGGATGCGGGCGGTGGCGAAGCTGCCGAAGGGGGTGCCGCGTTCGGGGTCGTAGGCCTTGGCTGCGGCGGCGAGGGCTGCCATGCCGGCGGAGACGAGGTCTTCGCGGCTGACGTGGGCGGGTAGGCGGCCCAGCATCTCGCGCACGAGGTGGCCGACGAGCGGGAGGTGGCTACGAACCAGATCCTCGACAGAACGCGGCGACGGGGTGGCGGCTAGTGTGGTCATCAGTTTCCCCTCATGTCGGCGGCCACGAGGGCCCACCGGCGGACAAGGGAAACGTTCAACTACTCAGGGTGTTGCTTTTGGTTGCGTTCAGTTGCCGGCTGGTTGCATCGGGACTGAACACCTCAAGGCGTCACCGGCGACCAGGAAACAGCGGCCGCAAAGCACAAACCCGCGGGAGTTCTTGCGGGTGAGCACCAGCTCAGCGGTCTCTCACGGGTGGAAGAGGGAAACAAGGGGCGTCGACGCTGACACACGTCGACGCCCCAGATCGGAATCAGCCAGGGTCAGTACCGGAACTGGCCGACCAACTGCTGAAGGTCGCCGCTCATGCGGGCCAGGTCCTCGGCCGTACGGCGCGACTCACTGACCCCGGCGCTCGTGCTCTGCGCCGCCGTGGCCACACCCGTGATGTTCGAGGCGATCTCGGTCGCGTCGACCGCGGCACTCGAATCGGTCTGGATCGTCTGAATCCGCCGGGAGATGTCCTCGGTCGCCAACGCCGGACCGGTCCTCACATCGGAGCGCCTGATGAAATGCTGAGAAAACGGCACAAAATTGCATCTTGTCCGCTTTTTAATGAGCGCTAATCGGCGGCACCCCAACTTTCCCTGTCAGTGCCTCTTCGACGGCGCGGGCGGTGTTTCGTCTATGGCGGCATCCGCGTCGATGGCC
>JAOPWA010000477.1 GCA_025965915.1 Dactylosporangium sp.
CCCGTCGGCTCCGTTGCCCGCGGCCCGGCCGACGCCTGCGCAGTGAGGGCAGCGGGGTGCCCACCCGTGACGCGGGTGGACACCCCGTCCCCCTATCAGAGGGCGAGCTGCTGACCCGGCAGGATCAGGTTCGGGTCGGTGCCCACCAGCTGGCGGTTGAGCTCGTACAACGCCTGCCATCCACCGGTGATGCTCTGGCGCTCCGCGATGTTCGACAGGGTGTCGCCGATCTGCACCTGGTAGGTACGACCGGTGGCCTGTGCGGGTGCGACCGGGTTGCTGGGCGCGGTCGGCTGGGCCGGCGCGGTGTTGCTCTGCGACTGCCCTCCCGACTGGGTCCGCTTTGCGGTCTGCTGCGGGGTGTAGTGCTGCGACGAGCCGCCGCGCGAACCGCAGACGGGCCAGGCGCCCATGCCCTGGCCCTGTCGCACCTTCTCGGCGACAGCGATCTGCTGCTCCCGGGTGGCTTGGTCCGCGCGGGCGGCGTACTGCTTGCCGCCGTACGAGCTCCAGGTGCTCTGCGTGAACTGCAGACCACCGTAGAAGCCGTTACCGGTGTTGATGCTCCAGTTGCCGCTGGACTCGCACTGCGCGACCGCGTCCCAGTTGATGCCCGTGGCAGCGTTGGCGGCCTGGGCCGGGCCCAGCAGGGATGCCGCCCCGGCGGCGCCTGCGGCAACGGCCCCGAGCGCGAGACGCCCGCGGAGTCGCCGTCCAGCCGTTGGCTGGTGGTGGCGTGCGTGGTACTGGGTGTGTGCCATGAAGAAACCTCCACGCCTGCGAGGTGAGCTGTCGGGTTCGGGCCGAGGAGCCCGGCCGCGCTGGGCGGCTTCACCCCGAGGTGCGCGACTGGCGTCGCGCACCGAGGAACTGTGGTTCCCCCGCTTCTGCCTGGGTTGACGAATGACCAACGATCGGCGGCAGGATTCGGCGTTGCCGACCGTCGGGCCCGCGGTGGCGGACGCAGCCGACGGTAAGCACCGTCGATGCCTGGCGACAAATGTTCGCGCAAAAATCGTGACTCTCTTCACCATTCACCACACAGATAATGAAAAATGTATACGGATGGTATTGAAGCCCGGCCGTTTCTGTGACAGGGAGCCCGCCGAGCGGCCGGCGATTCGTCCACCGTGTACTCGCCACCGCGCGGTCCACCCGAGACTTCGCCGCCAATATGAGGTGACGTCGAACAGAACGTCGGGCCCGTCCGTGACGAAACCGGCACCTGCATCGTTAGGTCTAAGTACGTGAATGCGACCTTTCGAGGAGGCGCCGTGCACCGTCAGTCGTTACTCGTGACGTTCGTTGTCCTGGCCGCCACCGGAACCGTCCTGGTCGCCGTATGGATGTTGACCGCGAAGTCCGGGCTGGCGGGCCGCTGCCGACGCGCCAGCGCAAACGCGGGCGTACCCGTCCGGATCCCGGCGGCGGAGAACCGACGGACCCTCGAGCGAGGGTGGGACGTGAGCGCCGCATCCGCCCCGCGTGAGGCGGGAACGCCGGGAGGTGACGCCCGAATCGACCGGAACAGGCAGGCCCGTGGCTGCAACACCTTGGCTGACCGGGGCCACGGCTATGTGCTCTGACCCTGTCCTTGTTCTCTCGCCCTGACCTTTAGAGCCCTCCGGGTGGGAGTCGCGGTCATCTTCCAGCCGCCTGCCGACGACATCTCAGGTTAGGCGGCCGCCGGGGCGGGAAAGGTACCGGTGTGACTGGTCACGTCATGGTCTTCGTCCCCGCCCCGCGGTTGACGGTGACCATCGAGCTACGCGGCGGAGCGCCGGACATCCATCTGCACCCCGGTGGGCAGGGCGTGTGGCAGGCGAGAATGCTGCGGGCCATGGAGGCGCAGGTCGTGCTGTGCGCTGTCTTCGGCGGCGAGACCGGCAAGGTGGCGCGGCAACTGCTCGCCGACAGCGACATCGACGTACGGGCGGTGGAGGGCGAGTCCCGCAGCGGGGCGTATGTGCACGACCGGCGCAGCGGGGTCCGGGTCGATATCGCCGAGGCTCCGGGCGAGCCGCTCACCCGTCACGAGGTCGACGAGCTGTACGGTCTCGCGCTGGCCGAGGGGCTCCGTGCCGGGGTGTGTCTGCTGGGCGGGCCTGGCGACCCGCCGGTGGTCGAGCCCGCGGTATACCGGCGGTTGGCCAGCGATCTCACCAACAACGGGTGTGTCGTGATCGCCGATCTGCGCGGTGAGCACCTGCACGCGGCCGCGGCCGGCGGCGCCCGGGTACTCAAGGTCAGCCACGAGGAACTCGTCGCCGACGGCGAGGCCCGTTCGGACGCTCTCGACGACCTGGTCGGCGCCGCCTCCAAGCTGCGCCGCGAGGGCGTTGAGACGGTGATCGTCACCCGGGGCGAACATCCGGCCCTCGTACTGGTCGGCGATGAGGTGTGCGAGGTTGTCACGCCCCGACTGGAGCCTGTCGACTCCAGCGGTGCCGGGGACTCGATGACCGCCGCCATCGTGGCCAGCCTCGCCCGCGATGAGAGCATCAGCGACGCGGTTCGCACGGGTGCCGCCGCCGGCGCGCTCAACGTCACACGACGTGGACTGGGCAGCGGGCAGCGGGACGCGGTCATGCAGTTGCGCCAGCGGGTACGACTGCAGCCCGTCCGCGCGTCCGGTGCGTCGGCCGGGACCTGGGAAGGGTCCCACCTGCGAGCAACCCCTGAACAACTAGCGGAACGGATCCGGCCGAAATGACGCGCGTGCTGGTCACCAACGACGACGGCATCGACTCGCCCGGCATCGTGCGGCTCGCCACCGTCGCCCGTGACGCCGGCCTGACCGTCGTGGTGGCCGCGCCGTGTGCGGAGGCATCCGGTAGTTCGGCGTCGATCACCGCCCACGAGGAGGACGGGCGGGTATACGTGGAGGAGCGCCAACTCCCGGACCTACCCGGCGTGGAGGCGTACGCGGTGGCGGCCCCACCGGCCCTGATCACCCTCATCGCAACCCGCGGCGCCTTCGGAGATCCGCCGGAGTGCGTGCTGTCCGGCATCAACCGGGGCGCCAACACCGGGCACGCGATCCTGCATTCCGGTACGGTCGGCGCCGCGCTCACCGCCGCGGCCAACGGCCGGCCGGCGCTGGCGGTGTCGCTGGACGTGGGCCTGTCTCCGGGCGGACCGCCGCACTGGGAGTCATCGGCGCGGTTCGTGGGCGACCTGATACCCGTACTCCGCCGGTTGGATACGCCGGTGGTCCTCAACCTCAACGCTCCGGACAAGCCCGCGGACGAGGTCCGCGGGCTGAGGCACGCCAGGCTGGCCTCGTTCGGCATGGTGCAGACTCAGATCGAGGTCGACAGCGGCTTTGTACGGATGGCCGTCGTCGACGAGACCTCGCTGCACGAGTCGGGCACCGACGCCGCCCTGCTGACCGAGGGGTACGCCACGATCACCGCCATCAGCCCGATCTTCGAGGTGTCCCAGGTCGACCTCGACGGCGTGGTCGAGGCCGTGGGTCAGCTGAAAAGCTGATCGTTCTCGCGGACCGCCGCACCCACGACCGCCCCGGTAGCCGTCGCCCGGCACGCCTGCGCGATCGGGGCCAGCCGCGGGTCGTCCATCGTGACCGTGTGAAGGCGCGGGTTCGACTCGATCAGGTCCGGTTCGTAGCCGCTTAGGAACTTCTCTGGTAGCACGACGAGGTGTGCGTGACCTCGCGTCAGTTGGAGGGCCGCGGGGAGGAGGTCGGGCTCGCTGCCACGCTGCCACTGCAGCGTCGTGTCGTTGGTCAGCCCGGACGTAACGATCTTCACGTCCTGTGGGGTGCGGGTCGGCTGCGGTATTCGTGGCGACTTCTCCTGGGTGAACGATTGAAGCTCCACCGTCATCCGACCGCCGGAAGTCGCGGCATAACTCTGCAACTGTGCGTAGATCCAGTCCCGGGCGGCGCCGATACCGCGCGTCGGGTCGTCCTGGCTGGACAATGTGTGTCTGGTGCCGAACTGGACGAGCCGGTGGACCGTGGCCTCGATGCGGCGCTCGTCGATGTCGCGGAGCAGGGTGCGCAGTTCCCGATCGGGTGGCTGCGGGGTGACCGGCCGCCCGGGGCCCGGGACAGGGCTGGGCGCGGCGTGGTCGGCAGCCGCGGTCGTCGCGCCGATGAGCGGTGCCGCCACCGCCGCGGCGGTGCCCGCGGACGCGGTCAGGAACGCCCGTCGTGTGGGCGTGACGCGTCGTGGATCTCTTGATTGAAGATTCTCCATGCCTTGATCGTCGCCCGTGCCCGAGGTGATGTCCATGCTCGGGGCATCGCGCGGCTTGGCCCATCGTGGGTCGGCCCACCGTCTGTCATATAGCGGACGGAAGGACGGCGACTCCCGGCGATAGGTCGAGATCGGCGGCTGCACATGTGTGCAATTGATCGGATGCTTTAAGTGAGAGACGTGACCGTGCTGTGCGCGTAAAGTCAGACCTGTCTTTCCGCCGGCGCCCCAGGCACCTGGCTGCCCTGACGTGGTCGCGACCGTCTTCGCTCGCTTGCGATGCGGCCGCCCGAAGGCGAGCGCAAGGAGCCACCGCCGCAGATGCGGGCCGTGATCGACGATGAGATGGCGCTCTGTTAAGGGCGCCTCCCGCTCCGACCTGTCACAGCCTTGGCTGGAGTCGCCGAGGTGACCCATAGTTGCCCAGGGGGTTCGGCATGGACCTTGTCGACGTGTACCGACACAGCCTCACGGAGTTCATGGACCGGGTGCAACGGGTGCACCCCGAGCAGTGGCCAGACCCTACCCCGTGCCCGGGTTGGGACGTCCGCGCGCTGGTCAACCATGTGGTCAGCCAGGACCGATGGGCCGTCGAGCTGCTGGCCGGTGCCACGATCGGCCAGGTGGGTGACCGCTTCGACGGCGACCTGCTCGGCACCGACCCGGTCGGTATCGTCGCCGAGGCGGCCAAGCAGGCGGAGGAGGCCGTGACCGAGCCCGGCGCTCTCGACGGCACCGTCTACCTGTCGTTCGGCGAGACCCCGGCGGAGGAGTACGTGCGGCAGTTGCTCGCCGACCATCTCATCCACTCCTGGGACCTTGCCGCCGCGATCGGAATTGACCGTCGCCTCGATTCGGAGCTGGTGCGGTTCTGCGCCGGATGGTTCACCGACCGCGCCGAGATGTACCGGCACGCCGGTGTGATCGGGCCGGCGGTCGACCTGCCGGAGCCGGTGGGGGAGCAGGACGAGCTGCTCGCCGCGTTCGGTCGGGATCCGGCCTGGTCGTCGACGCCCATCTGATGTGAAAGGGCCGCCCGGGTGCGAACACCCCGGCGGCCCCTGGCCTCGTTGCCGGCGGTTATCTGCGGTACTCGGCCCGCTGCTGGCACCTCATGCACATCGGCGCCTGCGGTATCGCGAGCAGCCGCTCGATCGGGATGGGGTTGTGGCAACCGGCGCAACTGCCGTACCGGCCGGCGTCGATCCGTATCAGTGCGGTGTCGATGTCGTCGAGTGCCTGCCGGGCGGCCGCTTCGACGGCGGCCGACACCTCGATCCGGGCGCTGTCGGCGCTGGCGTCGAGTGAGTCGACGCGGCTGGCGTCCACCGGCTCCTGCGTGCCGAGCTGGGCCAGCTGGTCGAGCCGGAAGCGCCGGTGCTCTTCGAGCATTGTCCGCAGCCGCGGCAGGTGGTCTGCGACATTCGCGTACTGGGTGGGGTTGGGCATGGTGATGCTGGACATGGCCGCCTCCATAACGGAGAGATGGTGCGGGAACAGCCCCGGCTGGTGGGCCGAGGCGTTGAGAGTCAATGGCCTCGCGTACGTGCGGTGCGGTAGCCGGACGAGGGCGGCGCCCGTCCGCGGCGCGGCGGCTGCGCCGTCACGTGTACGGCTGCGCGGCGCTGCCGCGGGACCGTACCCAACAGCACGAGTCCGAGGAGAAGGCCGCCCGTCACTGTCAGCGCGAGCGGTGGCTGCACCAGGAGCTGCGACGGCGGGTGTGCCAGGGGGACGTGCGCGATGTCGACCGCTGCGATGGTGGCCTGCGTCTGGCGGATCGCGCGCAGCTGGGAAGGCAGCGGCGTGTGTTGCGCGACCCAGAGGGCCGCGGTCGCGGCCACCGCCGCGGCGAGTACGCCCGCTGCCGCGAGCCGCTTGCCAGCCATGTCGATCATTTTGGGCCAGCTGGCTGTGAGGTTCCCGTAGTCGTGGCTGTGAAATTGCTGAGCGTTCCGGGGTTACTGGGAGTTCGGGCGGCGCGGGTCCGCCGCGACGTGCCGGCGGACCCGCGCGATGGGACTGTCAGCAGTCGCGTAGCTGCGGCGACTGGTTGAGCAGCTGCCCGCGTGGCG
>JAOPWA010000520.1 GCA_025965915.1 Dactylosporangium sp.
GCCCCTGGGCACCGGACTGGCCGCCCAGCCCCTGCCCCCCCGGCCCCTGCCCGCCCGCCGCGCTCGCGCCGGTGGCGGTACTCGATGACGTGTTGTTCGTCGCCGTGGCGATGCCGATGGTGGCGACGGCTGCCACGACGAACGTGCCGGCTCCCACGGCGAGCGTCTTCCGTCGCGACCAGCGCGGCTTGTCCACCGGCGGCGGCGCCTGCGCCGACAGTGACGGCGGCACCTGCGCCAACGGGGGCAGCGGCGCCAACGGGGGCAGCGACGCCAACGGCGGCAGCGGCGCCAACGGCGGCAGCGGCGCCAACGGCGGCACGTGCGAGCCGGGCGCCGTCTGCGGTAGGACGTGGGAGGTGATCTCGCCCGTCTCATTGCTGGTCATGAATGTCGCTCCTCGGACCCCGGTGCGGGCGTCTCCCGCAGACGACATCCACGCTCGCTGACGCGGCTGTGCGTCCGCTGTGTCGGGACTTAGGAGCTGGTGTGGGTGCAGGACGGGCCTTAGCTGCTCGTGGGCAGCACGGGCGCTGGCGAGGCGGTCACCCCCGGGAGCGGCCGCTGGCGCCCGGCTTGGATGACCTGCACCACGGCGGAGGCCATGCGGACGGTTCCGATGCCGGTCGGGTGGAACGGGTAGGTTCCGTCCAGCCCCTGGATGTCGGCGCCCAGATGGTCGCCGTTGGGCGCACACAACGAGGCAAACCGTGGACTGGCGATGCTGAACTTGTACTTCTGCGCGCCGCTGACGAGCACGTCGTTGAGCGCCTTGTTGCGGCTGGACAGCAAGGTGATGTTGGTCGGGTTCAGCCCATTGGCGCCGGCCGGCCCCTTGGCGTCGCTGCAGTTCGCGTCCGGCTTGAACACGTCGTAGGACGTCATGATGATGATCTGAGGGCGGCCGGGCAGGTCGTTGAGATCCTGCAGGAGCTCACCGTAATCCCGGTCGAAGGCGGCCAGCCGATAGTCGAACTCGCCCCGGGTGAGGTTGTCCTGGCAGTTGGCGACGCTGTAGCAGTACCGCAGGAAGTCCGCCCAGTACAGGTCGTTCGGACCGATCACCACGGTGACGTACTTCAGCCCCTCCACCTGCTTCAACAGGCCGACCTGGCTGGGCAGGGTACGCCCACCCTGCACCTGCGGACCGCGCAGGCCGCGCGGGATGGAGGCGCCCGAGCAGGCCAGGTTCAGCACCCGCGAGCCCTGCAAGTTGCCGATCTCGTTGGCGAGGGAATCCGAGCTGCGCCCGCAGGCGGTGTCGTCCTCGGTGGCGTTGGTGACCGGGGCGCCCCCGACGCGGGCCGCGCGCGAGTCGCCGATCACCGCACCCGTGTAGCCGGTGATCTTCGGGCCCACCGCCGAGGGCGACAGGTGGTAGGTGCCGACCAGGTCCGAGAGGGACCGCACGCTCTGCAGCCCTTTCACTGCACCGGTATAGGCCAGCGTCCCGGCGCCCGCCCAGCCCAGCATGGCGACCGCGACGGCGATGAACGTCATCCGGCGGATCTGACCGGCGCCGCGGTGCCATATCTGCGCCGCGGTGAGCTGTCGGTCCGGTACCCGGCTCTGTCGCCGAAGGGTGGCCAGGATGCGGATGTAGGCGGCCACCGCGGTGGCGGCGAGGGTGAAGGCGAGCAGGCCGAGCGTGGCCCAGCCGTACCACCGCAGGAACCCCTTGCCGACCGTGGACGCCGCCGCCGCCCGCACCTGGGAGCTCGTCGCGGGGTCGACCGCGGCGGCCGCCGCCGCGTTGCGCTGCACCGGCCCCAGGGTCAACTGTGGTCGCAATGGTCCGTAGACCTGCAGCGGCGCGATGTCGAGCTCGGTGTTGCCGATCTGCACCAACTGGGCCGGCCCGGACAGCGAGAAGCTGGGTACGCGCGCGCCTACGGACAGGTTCTGACCGGCGACCGTCAACTCCTGGGCCGGCGTCAGCCCGATGGTGGCAGGGATGCCGACAAGCAGGCAGAACACCATCAGCAACACCGTTGGCAGCGAGCGCACCTCCCGCAGGAAGGCCCTCAGTCTGTGCCGGCGCGGGGGCTGAGGGCTCTCGTCCACCGACAGGGCCACGTCGCCCAGTAGGTCGGCGCCCAAACCGTGGGGCTTGTTGTGCTCACCGGCGGGAGTGCGATCCACGGGGGGAATGGGCTCGGTGAGAGGATCGGCGGCTGGGGACAGCCCAGCATCTCGCTCGGACGTCACGACTCCTCAGCCCCCTTCGACGGGCGACCACAGTATTCCGGCTGCCCTACCGACCTAGCGCCGCACGCGCTGGCGGCTGCAAATGTACCCGGCCGGGCGGGCGAGCCCAGGTCACAGAGATCGCCGGCCCACCGGATGCGGGCGAAACACCGGATGCGGGCGAAACAACAGCCAACGGGACCGTCGACCTTGCGACAGGCGCGCCGGGTCAGTCCACCCAGATCTCCCGCAGCGCCCGGACGATGTTGCCACCGACCACCGCGCGGATCTCGTCGTCGGAGTAGCCGTGCTTGACCAGCCAGCCGACGATGTTGGTGAAGTTCTCCGTGGGACTCTCCATGCCCGCCACGTACGGCACCCGCTCGAACGCCGGGCCGGCGACGGCCCGCTCGCCGAGGCCCAACAGCCTGGAGAAGACGCGGTGGAGGCCGACGTGGTCGCCGTAGAGGGTGTCCGGGCCGAACGCGACGTGCTCGATACCCATCACCTCGACGCAGTGGACAAAGTGATCCATCACCGATTCGAGGCTGTGCGCCGGGTGCGCCGCGGAAACCGTGGTGTGCGGCGCCGCGGAGATGCCGAATACTCCCCCGGTGGCCGCCACCGCGCGCAGCAACTCGTCGGGCTTCATCCGAGACGTGTCCCATACGGCCCGCGCCCCGGCATGCGTGATGAAGACCGGCTTCTCGCTCACCTCGCACACGTCCAGGCCGGTGCGGTCGGACGAGTGCGAGACGTCGATCGCCATGCCGAGGAGGTTCATCCGCTCGACGGCACGCCGACCGAAGCCGGTCAACCCGCCGTCGCGCACCTCCCGCAGGCCCGAACCGAGGGCGTTCGCCTCCGAGTACGCGATGCCGATCTGCCGCACGCCCAGGCCGTACAGGATGTCCAGCCGGTCCAGCTCGTTCTCGATCGGGGTCGCCGCCTCCAGCCCGAGGACCAGCGCCAGCCGGCCGGTCTCGTGCGCGTCCAGGATGTCCTCGACGGTCCGGGCGACGACGACGAAGTCCTGGTGGGCGATGTCGGCCTGGCGCATACCCAGGTCGGCGATGATGTCGTGCCACTTCCACGGCGCGTTGCCGGTGACGCAGGCGGTGCCGTCCATCAGGTTGTCGAAGACCGCCGTCATCCCCGACCGGGCCAGCCCCGCGAACGCGGTGTGCTGGCGGGCGGTCCGGTTGTACTCCGGGGTCTGCTCGATCCGCCTGGGGAAGAGCACCGGATGGTCGTGCAGGCTGATCACGACGCTGTCGCCGAGCAGCCGGCGGGCCCGGTCCGCCTGCTCGCCGGTGAGCCCGAGATCGTAGGCGGGGACTCGGTCGTACTCGGAGTCCAACTCGAAGGTCTCGAAATCCTCGCCCGATCGCAGGTAGCTGTACGACCGGTAACCGGCATAACGCGAATCGGCCATGGCGCTACTCCGCTCCCGTCACGTGCTGACACGCGGCAAGGTGCCGCTCGTGCCCGTCCCCGCCGACCAGCCGCAGGCCCGGCTCGGTGGCGCAGGCGGCCACCGCGACCGGGCAGCGGGGCCGGTACCGGCAGCCACCGCCGACCACCGCGGCTGGCTCCGGCACCACCGCCGACGCCGCCCCGTCCTGGTCGAGCGCGGTCCCGTCCGGCGCCGACGCCACTACCGGCGCCGTCGCGGCCCGGCCGCCCCCAGCCGCGACGTGGGTGACCAGCCGCGGCACGGAGCCAAGCAGGAGCCGGGTGTAGGGGTGGGCCGGCTCGTGGAACACCTGCTCGGTCGGCCCGGTTTCGATGATCCGGCCCTGGTACATGACCGCGGTCCGGTCGCTGACCTGACGCACCACGGCCATGTTGTGGGACACGAAGATCATCGATAGGCCGAGCGACTGCTTGAGGTCGAGCAGCAGGTTGATGATGGACGCCTGGACCGACACGTCCAGCGCGGAGACCGGCTCGTCGGCGATCAGCACCTTCGGTTCCAGCGCGAGCGCGCGGGCGATCCCGATGCGCTGCCGCTGGCCGCCGGAGAACTGGCGCGGGGTCTGGCCCAGCGCCCGGTGCGGCAGGCCGACCAGGTCCAGCAACTCCCGGCTGCGCCGCCCGACCTGGTCGCGCGGCACGATCCGGTGGTAGCGCAGCAGTTCGCCCAGGGTCTGGCCGACGGTCATCCGGGGGTTCAGCGAGCTGTACGGGTCCTGGAAGACCATCTGCACGAAGCGCCGCTGCGCCCGGGTGGGAGACCCGGCGATCGATTCGCCGGCCAGCCGGACCACGCCGGCGGTGGGCTGATAGAGCCCGACGATGCACCGGCTGAGCGTGGACTTGCCGCAGCCGGACTCGCCCACCAGGCCGAGCGTCTCCCCCTGGCGCAGTACCAGGTCGACGCCGTCGACGGCACGCAACACGTGCCGGGGCCGGCGGGCGATCCGGTCGGCCAGCCCGTGGCGCCCCTCGAACTGCTGCACCAGGCCCTCGACCGCGAGTACCTCGCGACCGTCGCTCATCGCACCTCCTCCGGGACCGGGGAATCGGCCACCAGGTCGCTCCACCGGTCCGCCTCCTGGTACCGCAGGCACGCGGTCGCCCGGTCGGGCGGCAGCGTCACCAGTGGCGGGTTCTGCTGCCGGCATGCGTCCGCCACGAATAGACAGCGGGCCGCGAACGGACACTCCACCGCCTCCTCCATCAGATCCGGCGGCTGGCCGGGAATGGTCAGCAGCCGGTGTACCGGCACGTCCGGGTCGGGCACCGAACGCAGCAGGGCGAAGCTGTACGGGTGGCGGGGCGCACCGAGTACGTCGCGGATCGGTCCGCTCTCCACCACGCGGCCCGCGTACATCACGTAGACCCGCTGGCAGGTCTCGCTCACGACCGCCAGGTCGTGGCTGACCAGGATCAGCCCGACGCCGTCGGCTTCGCGCAGGCTCTCGATGACGCCGAGTACCTGGGCCTGGATGGTGACGTCCAGGGCGGTGGTCGGCTCGTCGGCGAGGATCAGGCGGGGCTGGCCGGACAGCGCGATGGCGATGCAGATCCGCTGCCGCATGCCGCCCGACAGCTCGTGCGGGTACGCGCGGTAGCGGCGCTCCGGGTCGGGGATGCCGACCCGGTCCATCAGTTCCACGGCCCGCGCCTTCGCCCTCGCCGCCGACATGCCCAGCTTGCGCCGGGGCGCCTCGGCGATCTGCTCACCGACCCGCATCACCGGATTGAGCGCGGTCAGCGAGTCCTGGAAGACCATGCCCATCGCGCCGGTGAGCAGGCGCCGCCGTTCCCGGGCGGGCAGCGCGGTGACGTCGACACCGTCGAGCACGATCCGGCCGCCAGTGATCCGGGCCGGCTGCGGGAGCAGCCCCAGCAGGGCACGCAGGGTCAGGCTCTTGCCCGACCCCGACTCGCCGACCAGCCCGACCGCCTCACCCGCGTCGGCGGTCAGCGACACGCCACGCACCGCGTGCAGCGTGCCGTACGGCAGCGGAATCTCCACGTGCAGGTCGTCGACCTCGAGGAATGGGCTCATCGTCGGTTCATCCGTTCCACCAGGCCGTCGGCTGTCAGCGCGAGCGCCAGCCCGGTGATCACGACGGCGAAGCCGGGCAGCGCGGCCAGGTACCAGTTGGTCAGCATGAACTGTTGCCCGTCCTGGATCATCGAGCCCCAGTCCGGCGTGGGCGGTGGTACGCCCAGGCCGAGGTAGCCCAGGGTCACGATGGCGAGGATCGACAGCACGATGTCGCTCATCGAGTACACGACGGCCTGCAGGACCACGTTGGGCAGCAGGTGGCGCAGCAGGATCCGCCAGGTGGGCAGGCCGCTGGCGCGGGCGGCCAGGGCGTACTCCTGGTTCTTGGCCACGAGTACCTCGCCGCGCACGATGCGGGCGTACGCGACCCAGCCGACCAGCGTGATTGCGAGGTAGATGCTGGTCGTACCCGGGCCGAGCGCGAAGACGAGCCCGATGACCAGGACGAAGAACGGGAACGCGACGACCATGTCGACGATCCGCATCAGCAGCGTGTCGAACCAGCCGCCGAGCCAGCCGCCGATCAGCCCGAGGACGGTCCCGATGACCAGCGGCGACGCCACCGCGAGTACCCCGACGCGCAGGTCGATCCGGGCGCCGTAGAGCAGCCGGGCCAGCACGTCGCGCCCGAACCGGTCGGTACCGAGCAGGTGGCCGGGCGCGCCCGGCGGCAGCAGCGCGTGCGGCAGGTCCTGCGCGACCGGGTTCGCGCTGGTGATCAGCGGCGCCAGGACCGCCGCGAGGACAAGCAGCCCGAAGAGGGTCAGGCCGGCGATGAGCGGCCCGTTGTACCGGCGGGCCCGCCGGCGTGGCCCGGCCGCCGTGGCGGTCCGTACCGACCGCCCGGGGAAAGTCAGCGACGTCACGACAGCCTCACCCGCGGATCGAGACTGGCGTGTGCCACGTCGGTGAGCAGGTTGACCGCGACCACCATGATCGCGAAGGTCATCGTGACCCCCTGTACCACCGGGAAGTCCCGGTTGAAGATCGCATCAATCATCATGGTGCCGATGCCGGGCAGCGAGAAGACCCGCTCCACCACCAGGGTCGAGCCGACCAGGTAGGCGATGTTGATACCGAGCACCGTCACCGAGGAGACGGCCGCGTTGCGCAGCGCGTGCCCGAGGACCACCCGGGCGGTGCCGATCCCCTTGGCCTGCGCGGTGGTGACGTAGTCGCTGCCCAGGACGTCGATCATGCTGGTACGCAGGCTGCGCACCAGGATCGGGGTGAGTGCCAGCGCCACGGTCAGTCCCGGCAGGACGATGCCCTGCACGTGCTCGACGAAGGTCATGCCATACCCGGAGACCGGGAAGAGGCCGAGCTTCAACGCGAAGACCAGGATGAGCATGATGCCCAGCCAGAACGCCGGCATGCCCAGCCCGATCAGGGGCACCGCCCGGATCACGTGGTCGGCGAGCCCGTTGCGCCGGCTCGCCGCCCAGACCGCCAGCGGCACGCTCAGCACCACGGCGAAGACGGTGCCCGCGACGATGAGCCACAGCGTGGCGCCGACCCGTTCGAGAACCAGGCTGGTCACGCTGGACTGGTAGAAGAACGAGTGGCCCAGGTCGCCCTGGAACAGGCGGCCCAGGAACTCCAGGTACTGACGCCAGACCGGCTGGTCCAGGCCGAGCTGCGCGTGCAGGGCGGCGACGGCGGTGGGCGTCGCGTGGGTGCCGAGCAGGGTCACCGCCGGGTCGCCCGGCACCAGGTGGATCATGAAGAACACGATCACCGTGGTACCGAGCAGCACCGGGACGGCGGCGAGCAGACGGCGGCCGATGTAGATGGCGTACTCCATCTCTGCCTCCTTCGATGTCGCGAGGTCACGGCTCAGCTGGTGAGGTACACGTCTTCGAGGTGGTAGCTGCCGGTCGGGAGGACCTGGAAGCCCTGCACCGCCGCCCGCCGGGCGTACGGGAACGGCTGGTAGTACAGGAAGCCCATGAAGGCGTCGCTCGCCGCCTGGTTCTGGATCTGGGTGTAGAGCTGCTGGCGCGCGTTGGTGTCGAGCGTCTGCTGGGCCTTGTGGATCTGGTCGATCAGCTGGCTGTTGTTGTACCCGGTGTTGAACGAGTGCCCGCCGGACGTCGGGTCCAGCGCGAACTGGACCAGCTCGTCGGGGTCGGCGATATCCATGGTCCAGTAGCTGTGGCTGATCTCGTAGTTCAGCTTGTTCTGCAGGTCGTGCAGGGCACTGGGGTCGGAGTTCTGGATGTTCATCGTGATGCCGAGCTGCTTCAGGGACGCCTGCATGATCTGCGCGATCGCGGCGTCCGTCGAGTCGCCGGAGGAGGCGAGGTAGGTGGTGGTGAAACCGTTCGGGACGCTGGACTGGGCCAGCTCCGCCTTGGCCTTGGCCATGTCGTACTGCAGTCCGGGGGTGGCCGCGTCGTAGTAGCCGACGGTCGGCATGAACAGCGAGTTGGCGGCCTTGCCGTTGTTGTACAGAACGCTCTTGACCAGCGACTCCCGGTCGATCGCGTAGCTGATCGCGCGCCTGACGTGCACGTCGTCGTACGGCTTCTTGGTCTGGTTCATCAGCACGTAGTCGGTGCGGGTGGAGGGGAACAGGTCGACCTTGACGCCGCTGGCGGCGCGCAACTGGTCGAGTGTGGAGAACGGCGGGTTCTCGTCGATGTGTGCCTGCCCGCCCTGGATCATCAGGCTGCGGGAGTTGTCGTCCGGTACGACCTGCCAGGTCACGCTGTCCAGCGCGGGCTTTCCCGGCTGCCAGTAGTGCGGGTTCTTCTTCAGGGTCAGCGCGCTGCCCTTGGACCAGGTACCCCAGATGAACGGCCCGGTGCCGATCGGCGCGGCGTAGAAATCGACAGCGGACTTACCGCCGTAATTGTTCGGCAGAATGCCATTGCTCGGGCAGGCGAGGTCGGCCAGCAGCGGCGCCCATGGATATTTCGTGGTGATGACGACGGTCGATGCATCGGGCGTCGTCACCTCTTTGATGGCGCTGTTGATGAATTCCCAGCCACCCTTTGTGGAGCTTGCCTTGTCGAGCGAGAATTTGACGTCGGCAGAGGTCACCGGCTGGCCGTTGCTGAACGTCACGCCGGCGCGCAGCTTGAATGTCCAGGTAAGGTTGTCGGCCGAGGTGGTGTAGCTTTCGGCAAGCCACGGCTTAACGCTCTTGCCATCCGGGTTGTTGGTGTAGAGCGTCTCGAAAATCTGCTGGTACACCCAGATCGACGCGTTGCTGAACACCATCGTGTTGTCCATGGAGACCGCGTCCTGAGACCGGACGATCTTCAGGTCCCCGCCGGTGCGCTTCGTGCCGCCGCTGCTGCTGGCGCCACCACCACAGGCGGCGAGCAGGCCGGTGGCGCCGACCGCGCCGAACAGCCCCCAGCCGAGCGCCTGCCGCCGGCTGAGACGGTAGCGGGAAATGTCGGCCGGGTCGGCACCGGGAATCCGGCCCGCGTTCTGGTCGGAAATGGGCATGACATGTCTCCTCAGGGCGTGACGTGAGTCAGGGCGGCACCCTCGGAAAAGGTCCGCACCGGCCGCCGAACGGTGGGTCCTGTGAATATTCACACTATGAACGCGATGTGCCAGACAAAGCACCTTCGTGTTACGACTGAATTTCTTCGGTCGAGCCACCGTTATTCGGTGAGTACGTCGCTACGCATCGAATACGGACGAGTCCTCAACGGCCCACCTTCAATTCCGGCATCGCCTCGTCGAGAAAGTCCCGCATGACTTTCTGGAACAGGTCGAACTCCTCGAACTGCGGCGAATGTCCGGACTTCTCGAAGATGACCAGTTTCGAGTCCGGAATCAGCGAGGCGATGGTCTGCGCGGAGGAGACCGGGGTGACCCAGTCCCGCCGGCCGACCGTGACCAGCGTGGGACAGGTGACGTCCGGCAGCGCCGGCTTCACGTCGTAGTTCGACCAGTTGTGCTGGAAGCACCAGTTGTGCGCCTCGTGCCGGTAGATACCGGCCTCGACCCGGGCCGCCGCCTGCTGCGGGTCGTACTCGAAGTCGTAGAGCGGTATCAGTTCGGCCCAGCACGCCTTGAGGTCGGCGTCGTCGCGGATGTTGCCGCTCCAGTACCGATGGAAGTTGTCCCAGTTGATCTCGACGCGGGTCTGGTTGCGGGCGTTCTCGAAGGCGAGCGCGAGGTTGGAACCGTCCGGCGAGGTGTCCCGCAGGATCATCGCCCGGACCCGGTCGGGGTACGCCGCCGCGTACTCCATGGCAATGAAGCCGCCGTACGAGCCGCCGGCGATCACTACCTGCTCCGCGCCGATCCACTCGCGCAGGCCGTCCACGTCCGCCGCCCACTGCGCGTGCGAGTACGGCGGGACCCCCTCACTGCGGCCGCAGCCGCGGGCGTCGAAAACGACCACCCGGAACAGGTCGGACAGCGGACCGAAGGTGGCCTTCGGCTCGGCCAGCGAACCGATCCCGCCGCCGCCGTGGTGCGCGAGGAGGACCGGCCGACCCTCCTCGCCGAGCACCTCGACGTTGAGGCTGGCGCCATTGATATCGACGAACATCTGGTCACCTTCCATCGTGGACGGCCGCCTCAGGCGGCCGTGTCGATCCAGCGCAGGACGATCTGCTGCAGTACGCCCAGTGGCACCGCGCCGTTGCCCAGCACGGTCCCGTGGAAGGCGCGGATGTCGAACCGTGCGCCGAGACGACGCTGCGCCTCGGCGCGCAGCCGGCCGATCTCGCGGCGGCCGATCATGTACCCGAGTGCCTGACCCGGCCAGGCGATGTACCGGTCGATCTCGTTGGCGACGTTCGCCTCGGTGGTC
>JAOPWA010000521.1 GCA_025965915.1 Dactylosporangium sp.
CCCGGTGGCGGTGGCGGTGGCGGCTTCCGTCCCGGTGGCGGCGGTCCCGGTGGCGGTGGCGGCGGTGGTTACCGCGGCGGCCCCGGTGGCGGCGGCGGAGCACCTGCCGGTGCCGGTGCCCCCGGTCGTCCGGGTGGCGGTGGCCGTGGTCGTGGTGACGGTGCGGCCGGTGCGTTCGGTCGTCCCGGTGGCCGGCCGACACGTGGTCGCAAGTCGAAGAAGCAGCGCAGACAAGAGTTCGACAACCTGTCCGCGCCGACGATGGGCTCGGGTGCCCCGCGTGGTCAGGGCCAGGTTGTCCGACTACCGCGTGGCGCGTCGCTGTCCGACTTCGCCGACCGGATCAACGCCAACCCCGGTTCGCTCGTCCAGGAGATGTTCAACCTGGGTGAGATGGTGACGGCGACGCAGTCGTGCACCGACGACACCCTGCTCCTGCTCGGTGAGCACCTGGGCTTCGACGTGCAGATCGTGAGCCCCGAGGACGAGGACCGCGAACTGCTCGCGCAGTTCAACATCGACCTCGACGCCGGGGTTGACGAGGAGCGACTGGTCATCCGGCCGCCGGTGGTCACTGTCATGGGCCACGTCGACCACGGTAAGACCAAGCTGCTCGACGCGATCCGCAACGCGAACGTGGTTGCGGGCGAGGCCGGTGGCATCACCCAGCACATCGGTGCCTACCAGGTGCGGGTCGATCACAACGGCAACGACCGTGCGCTGACGTTCATCGACACCCCCGGTCACGAGGCGTTCACCGCCATGCGTGCGCGTGGTGCGCGGGTGACCGACATCGTCGTACTGGTTGTCGCCGCTGACGATGGCGTGATGCCGCAGACGATCGAGGCGCTCAACCACGCCAAGGCGGCCGAGGTCCCGATCGTGGTGGCGGTCAACAAGATCGACAAGCCGGAGGCCAACCCGGACAAGGTGCGCCAGCAGCTCACCGAGTACGGCCTGGTCGCCGAGGAGTACGGCGGCGACACGATGTTCGTCAACGTGGCGGCGAAGCCGGGTATCGGCATCGAGCAGCTGCTCGAGGCCGTCCTGCTCACCGCGGACGCCTCGCTGGAGCTGCGGGCGCCGATCGATGGGCACGCCCAGGGTGTGGCGATCGAGGCTCACCTCGACCGTGGCCGGGGCCCCGTCGCGACGGTGCTTGTCCAGAAGGGCACGCTGAACGTCGGTGACTCGATCGTCGCGGGTAACGCGTACGGCCGGGTCCGGGCCATGCTCGACGAGAACATGCAACCGGTTGCCGATGCGGGTCCGTCCCGTCCGGTGCTGGTGCTCGGTCTGACCGCGGTGCCGGGAGCTGGCGACAACTTCCTGGCCGCCGACGACGACCGGACGGTCCGCCAGATCGCCGAGCAGCGGCAGGCTCGCCGCCGCGCGGCGCAGATGGCGAACTCGCGTGGTCGGGCGACGCTGGAGACGCTGTTCGAGCAGATGAAGGAAGGCGAGAAGACCTCGCTGGCCCTCATCATCAAGGGCGACGTGTCAGGTTCGGTGGAAGCTCTCGAGGACGCCCTCGTCAAGATCGATGTATCCGACGAGGTGCAGCTCAAGATCATTCACCGCGGCGTCGGTGCGATCACCCAGGACGACGTCAACCTGGCGAGCGCGTCGGACGCGATCATCATCGGGTTCAACGTCCGCCACGCCGAGCGGGTCCGCGAGCTGGCCGAGCGCGAGGGCGTGGAGATGCGGTACTACACCGTCATCTACCAGGCCATCGAGGAGATCGAGGCTGCGCTCAAGGGTCTGCTCAAGCCCGAGTACGAGGAGGCGCAGCTCGGCACGGCCGAGGTGCGCGAGGTGTTCCGCTCCTCCAAGGTCGGCATCATCGCCGGCTGCCTGGTGCGCTCCGGTCTCATCCGGCGCAACGCCAGGGCCCGGGTCATCCGCGACGGCGCCGTCGTGGCCGAGAACGCGACCATCGCGTCGCTGCGACGGTTCAAGGAAGACGCCACGGAGGTTCGTGAAGGCTTCGAGTGTGGTATCACGCTCGGTGGCTACAACAACGTCCAGGTCGGTGACGTCATCGAGACGTTCGAGATGCGCGAGAAGCCGCGTAGCTGACCGATCTCAACAGTGAACGGCCCCGGGGCGCACCGCCCCGGGGCCGTTCACGTTCATAACCAGTTCGCGACTGGCAGCCCCAAGATCTAGAATTTGACGGTGTACACCGGAACCGCGGTCTTCGACATGCTCCTGCCTGGCGACTCCCGGTCGTTGAAGGCCAAGCGCTCATACGTGCGGCCGATCATCGCGGCGCTACGCAAGTTCGACGTCTCGGCCGCCGAGGTGGGCGCCCTTGACCTGCACGGTCGTGCCGAGATCGGCGTGGGGGTGGTCGCCGCCGAGGCCAGCCACGTGGCGGAGGTCCTCGACTCGTGTGAGAAGGCGGTCGTACGCCGTCCGGAGATCGAGCTGCTGTCGGTGCATCGGTGCCTGCACGGCGACGATGACTAGGCAGCCGCGGGTAATGTTCGAGACATTGGTCGACACGCGGAGGTGAGCGACATGACGGACCCGGCCCGGGTGCGCCGGCACGCCGAACGAGTGCGGGAGTTGGTCGCGTCGGTGGTTCGTACGCAGATCAAGGACCCGCGACTCGGCATGATTACGATCACCGACGCCCGGATCACCGCTGACCTGCGCGAAGCCACCGTCTTCTACACGGTGCTCGGTGACGCTGCCGCTGAAGCGGGCACCGCCGCCGCGCTGGAGAGCGCCAATGGCCTGCTGCGCAGCACGGTGGGCAAGGCGCTCGGTCTGCGCCACTCGCCGACGCTGGCGTTCGTCCTCGACAATGTGCAGGACCAGGCCAAGCACATGGAGGAACTGCTGGCCGCAGCCCGCGATGCCGACGCCGAGGTGCAGCGCAGGGCTGCAGGGGCGAAGTATGCGGGCGATCCCCAGCCGTACCGCGTCGAGGAAGACGAAGACGAGGATCAGGAGATCCTGGCCACCCGCGACCAGCCCTGAACGTCGAGACTGGCGCGGACAGTGCCGCGCGTTACCGAAATCTCGGTGCGCCGGTGAGAATGCGGGTATGGATCACTCCCCCCGGGTGACCGCCGACGCGCCGAGCATCTTGACCCGACCCCTGGTCCTGGTTCCGGTCTTCGCGCTGGTTTCAATGGTCGGTGCCCTGTTCCCGTCGTTTTCGGTCGGTGCCAACGTCCTGGTGCTGGTCACCGGTGCTGCGCTGTTCTGGCTCGGGCTGTCGACGCGGCTGCCCCGCCGGGGTTCACCGCACCGGCTGTCCGCGCACGCCGGCTGGTGGTTGCTGCCCGCTCTGGTCCTGGCCGGCGTGGAGCTGGTCGACTTCACGTTGGGATCGACGTACGACCATCCGACGCTATCGGGACTCGCCGACCCGCTACTGGAGGGCTATCCCGCCCGGGTGGCCGCGTACTTCGGCTGGCTCACGGCGTACTGGGGACTGGTTCGGTTATGAGCGCGCGAATCCGATGAGCACCACGCGGCTGCTGGCGATCGCGGCTTTCGTCGCGGTGTTGGTCGTAGCGCTCGGCGTGGAGCGGGCCGCGCGGCGGCCCGACTCGAAGATCCCGACCCTCGCCGCCCTCTGCGGATTCGTCATGCGCTACCGGGTCGGCCGGCTGCCCGTCGGCCGGATCGCGATGTTCAGCTTCTGGTGGTGGCTGGGCTGGCACCTCCTGGCCCGCTGACCGACCGCCGATGTCTCACAATCGTGAATTCGGGAATCCCTATATGTGGGAACTCTGCGCACATGCTGGAACTTAACGTTAACTTAGACAGCGTGACGCACGCCGTACTCATTCTTCGCAACCGCGGCGGGATCTGCTCCTAGCAAGCCGGTTCCCCGCAGTTGTGTCCCGCGCTGGCCGATGAGAAATCTGCCGCAGCGGGCCGGGGAGCGAGGCGAATCGTGCGCACAGCACCATCACATTCGGTTTGCGAGGGTCGACCCACCCCGTCGACTCGGCTCCCGTGGGGCAGCGCCCCGACCGGTGACCCCGGCCAGGCGACGCCCGGCGAAACAGCCGTGGAAACGACGTCGAGGAGACCTGTGATGCCTGAGCAGCAGAAATCCCAGCCCAAGCCGAAAAACACCGCCAAGGACGCCCGCGAGCAGGCCCGCGCGGCGCTACAGATGTCGATGGATCGGCGTGGCTGACCGCAAGCGGTGACGCCGCGGGTTATCGGTAACCGCGGCGTCATCCCCCCGCCGTGTAAGTGGCGTCCATGCTTGTCAGCCTTACTTGAGTTGTGCCAGTATCCGGGGCGATGACCGCCCCTGCCGCGCCTAGCCTTCGTAAGGTCGCCGGGCTCGCCCTGCCGGCACTCGTCGTCCTCGCCGCCGAACCCCTCTACGTCCTGGTGGACACCGCGGTGGTCGGGCACCTGGGGCGTACGCCACTGGCGTCCCTGGCCATCGGTGGCAATCTGCTGACGGTCGCCGCCTGGCTGGGCACCGTCCTCGCCTACGGCACCACCGGCCGGTCCGCGCGTCGCTACGGCGCCGGGGACCGGGCCGGGGCGGTCGCCGAAGGGGTCCAGGCATCCTGGCTCGCACTCGCCACCGGGCTGCTCATCGCCGTCGGGACGCAGGCGCTCGCCGGCCCTCTCGCCAGTACCCTCGCCGGCAACAACGTCGACGTAGCCGCCGGCGCGACAGGGTGGCTGCGGATCGCGGCGCTCGGCGCCCCCGGACTGCTGCTCGCCACGGCGGGCAACGGGTGGCTGCGCGGAGTGCAGGACACCCGGCGGCCCATGTACTACGTCCTCGGTGCCAACCTGCTGTCGGCGGTGGTCTGCCCGATCCTCGTCTACGGGTTCGGTCTCGGCCTGATCGGGTCGGCGATCGCGAACGTCGGCGCCCAGACGCTGTCGGGCGCGCTGTTCGTGCACGCCCTGGTCGCCGAACGGGTCCCGCTGCGGCCACATCCGACGGTCCTGCGCCGCCAACTCGTCCTCGGCCGCGACCTGCTCCTGCGGGGCGCGGCGTTCCAGGCATGCTTCCTCTCGGCCGCCGCCGTGGCCGCCCGCTTCGGCTCCGCGGCCCTGGCCGCCCATCAGATCGCGCTGCAGCTGTGGTTCTTCTGCGCACTCGTCCTCGACGCGGTCGCCATCGCCGCGCAGTCCCTGGTCGGAGCCGCACTCGGCGCCGGCGCGGCCGCGGAGGCCAAGAGCCTTGCCCGCCGCATCGCCGCGATCGGGCTGGCGTCCGGCGCCGCCTTCGCGGTCGTGATCGGCGCCGGGGCGGGGGTGCTGCCGAAGCTGTTCTCGAGCGACCCCCAGGTCTTCGCGCAGGCGATGCGCGCCTGGCCCTGGTTCGCCGGCATGCAACCCCTCGCCGGGATGGTGTTCGCGCTCGACGGGGTGCTGATCGGCGCGGGCGACCTTCGGTACATGCGCAACCTGACGATCGTCGCCACGCTCGGCGGCTTCCTGCCCGCGATCTGGCTGGCGTACGGGCTGCGGCTCGGGCTGGGCGGGGTATGGGCCGGGCTGACCGTGTTCATCGTGATCCGACTGGTGGCGCTGCTGGCCCGGGTCCGGTCGGGCCGATGGGCGGTCGTCGGCGCCACCCGCTGAGCCGTCTGCCAAGCTTGGTCCCCGTGAGCAAGCATGCACCCCCGGGTCCGGGCGGTCTCGTCGTCGTGGACAAGCCGGGCGGGATGACCTCCCATGACGTGGTCGCACGGGTACGGCGCCTGGCGCACACCAGGCGCGTGGGTCATGGCGGCACGCTCGATCCGATGGCGACCGGGGTACTGGTCATCGGCGTGGAGCGGGCGACCCGCCTGCTCACGTACGTCATCGGCAGTACGAAGCGCTACAGCGCCACGATCCGGCTGGGTGAGACCACCGTGACCGACGACGCCGAGGGCGAGCTCACCGCGAGCGCTTCCGCCGCCGATGTGACAGAAGATCAGGTACGCGCGGGGCTCGCCGACCTGACCGGTGAGATCGAACAGGTCCCCAGTGCGGTCAGTGCGATCAAGGTGAACGGGCGGCGGGCGTACGCGCGGGTGCGGGCCGGCGAGGAGGTCGAGTTGGCGGCCCGCCGGGTCACCGTGTCCCGACTCGTGCTCGGCGACCTCCGTCAAGTCGATGGCGGACGGCTGGACCTGGACGTCGACGTGGAGTGCTCGTCGGGTACCTACATCCGGGCAATCGCCCGCGACCTTGGTGCCGCCCTCCGCGTCGGCGGGCACCTGACGGCGCTGCGGCGTACCGCGGTCGGCTCGTTCACGATCGCCGAGGCGCAGACCCTGGAGTCGTTGTCGCAAGCGGCCGACCCGGTCACGCTGCCGCTGTCGGCCGCCGCGGCCCGGTTCTTCCCCCGCCGGGACGCCGACGCCGACGAGGCCCGCGTCCTCGGGCACGGCGGTCCGCTCGAGCCGATCGGGATGACCGGCCCGTACGCGGTGTTCGGACCTGACGGTCAGGTGATCGCCGTCGTGTCGGAGCGTGAGGGTAGGGCGAAGGCCGAAATCGTGCTGACGCCGGCCGTATAGTCTTTCGAGCATGCAGCGGTGGAGGGGATACGACGCGGCGCCCGGCGGCTGGGGGCGTGCGGTCGTCACGATCGGGGTCTTCGACGGTGTCCACCGCGGGCATCAGGAGATCATCGGGCACGCGGTCAAGCGGGCGAAGGAACTGGGCGTGCAGTCGGTGGTGGTCACGTTCGACCCGCACCCCTCGGAGGTCGTCCGACCGGGATCGCACCCGCCCGTCCTCACCGAGCCAGCCCGCAAGGCCGAGCTGATCGAGCAGCTCGGCGTCGACGTGCTGTGCGTACTGCCGTTCACGCTGGAGTTCTCCCGGCTGTCGGCCGAGGCGTTCGTGCACGACGTCCTGGTCGCCAACCTGCACGCCGCGCTGGTCGTGGTGGGGGAGAACTTCCGCTTCGGCCACCGTGCGGCGGGTGACATCGCGCTGCTGCGGCGCCTCGGCCGGAGCTTCGGCTTCGGCGTCGAGGCGGCGCCGCTACTCGCCGATGGCGGGTCCGAGGTCGCCACGGAGGACACCGCCGGCACCGTCTTCTCGTCCACGTACATCCGCAGCTGTGTCGACGCCGGCGACGTGACGGCGGCGGCCCGGGCCTTGGGCCGCCCGCACCGCGTCGAGGGCGTCGTCGTTCGCGGTGACCGGCGCGGCCGCGAGCTGGGTTTCCCGACGGCCAACTTGCTGACCAGCGCGTACGCCGCGGTCCCCGCCGACGGCGTGTACGCGGCCTGGCTGGTGCGGGGGCGGGGCGAGCGGTTGCCCGCCGCCGTGTCCATCGGCACCAACCCCACCTTCTCCGGCCACGAGCGCCGCGTCGAGGCGCACGTACTGGACTTCGACGGCGACCTGTACGGCGAGCGACTCGCACTCGACTTCGTCGTGCGGTTACGGGAGCAGCGCACGTACTCCGGCGTCGAGCCGCTCGTGACGCAGATCCGCGAGGACGTGGCGCAGACGCGCGAGGTCCTCGCCGGATGAGGCCCGATCCTGGCCGGTTGATCCGTCAGTTGCCGGTTCGCGCCGGTGTCACGATCGGGTACGTCGCAGTGTTCATCGTGACGACCCTGTTCTTTCGAGCCCTCCCGACCGATGGCCGCAAGGCGTGGCTGGAGTGGACCAGTACCAACCTGGTCAACCTGCGCGACCATCCGGTGTCGGCGCTGGTGGCGTCGGGGCTGTTCACGGAGGGCAGCCTGGCCAGTTGGGCGCTGACCGCGCTGGTCGGGCTCGGCGTCACCAACTGGGCACTGGGCAACTGGCGCACCGCCGCCCTGATCGTGAGCGCGCACGTTGGGGGCACCCTCATCAGCCAGGGCCTGCTGGCGTACCGGATCGCAGGTGGCCACGCACCCGCGAGCGACCGGTACATCATCGACGTCGGCCCGTCCTACGTGGTCGCGTGCGCGCTCGTCGCCGGTGCCGTCTACGGACTGGGTGTCCAGCGGTTACCGGCCGTCGGTGGCTTCGCGCTGTTCGCTCCGAACTCGTTCCTCGGACTGCCCACCCTGCAGGTCGCCTCCGTGGGGCACCTGTGCTCGGTCGTCATCGCGCTCGTGCTCGGCTGGCCGTTGTGGCGCTCCGCGCGGTCGAGGTCGGAACGCCGTGCCGCGGGTCCGGTCGATCAATCGGGCGTGGACGCGCCCGGTGTGGGCCCGGTCCGGCAAGGTTTGTTAAGCTAATGGCCGCGCCAGGAGACTGGCGTGGGTCCGTGTGCCTGCACGACGCCGCGGGTGCGGACTTCTCAAAGCCCAACCGTAAGGGAGATCATGGCGCTCGAAGCCGAAGTCAAGCAGCAGATCATGAAGGACTACGCGACCGTCGAGGGTGACACCGGGTCGCCCGAGGTCCAGGTCGCGATGCTCACCAAGCGCATCAAGGACCTCACCGAGCACCTGAAGGTGCACAAGCACGACCACCACAGCCGGCGCGGCCTGCTGTTGCTGGTCGGCCGTCGCCGCCGGCTGCTCAACTACATGCAGAAGTCCGACATCGCCCGTTATCGCTCGCTCATCGAGCGGCTCGGCCTGCGTCGGTAACACCTCGTCAGGGGGAGCGGCCCGTGGTTATTACCGGTCGCTCCCCTGACGCGTAATGTCAGACTGGTACGAAAGCCGCAGGGGGCCCGTCGGCACCGGTCCTCGGTAGTGGCTTTCGGGGGACGCGTCAAACCCACCCGAGAGCTTCGATCGAAGACCGGCCGCGGACCAGCTTCCCAGCGGGTGTACCACGACCCGTTAGGAGTGAAAGCTCACCATGACCGAAGGCAGAAACCTCGGCACCCAGAGCAGTCGCGCCGTGATCGACAACGGCAGCTTCGGCACCCGCGAGATCGTCTTCTCGACCGGCCGGCTGGCACGCCAGGCCGCGGGATCCGTGACCGCCCAACTCGGCGACACCGTCGTGCTCTCCGCCACGACCGCCGGCAAGCAGCCCAAAGAGCAGTTCGACTTCTTCCCCCTGACCGTGGACGTCGAAGAGCGGATGTACGCCGCGGGTCGCATCCCCGGCTCGTTCTTCCGGCGTGAGGGGCGCCCCAGCGAGGACGCGATCCTCACCTGCCGCCTGATCGACCGTCCGCTGCGCCCGAGCTTCGTCAAGGGGCTGCGCAACGAGGTCCAGGTGGTCGAAACGATACTCGCGCTCGACCCGTCACACCCGTACGACGTGGTGGCGATCAACGCCGCGTCGCTGTCGACCAAGCTGTCCGGCCTACCGTTCAGCGGCCCGATCGGCGCTACCCGCGTCGCCCACGTCGACGGGCAGTGGGTGGCATTCCCGACCAATGAGGAGTTGGAGCGGGCCACGTTCGACATGGTCGTCGCCGGGCGCACGCTGCCCGACGGTGATGTGGCGATCATGATGGTCGAGGCCGAGGCGACCGAGCACACTGTCGGTCTGGTCGCCGCTGGCGCCCAGGCGCCGACCGAGGAGATCGTCGCGAGCGGCCTGGAGGCCGCCAAGCCGGCGATCCGTGAGCTGTGCCGGGCCCAGGACGAACTGGCGGCCGTGGCCGCGAAGCCGACGGCCGACTTCCCGGTCTTCCTCGAGTACCAGGACGACATCTTCCAGGCGGTCGCCGAGGCGGTGCGCGGCGAGGTCGCCGAGGCTCTCCGCATCGCGGGTAAGGCCGAGCGCGAGGATGCGCTCGACCGGATCAAGGAGAAGGCGTTCGAGGCCGTCGCTCCCCGCTCCGAGGGGCGCGAGAAGGAGATCGGCCCGGCGCTGCGCTCACTGATCAAGCAGGAGGTGCGTAGCAGGGTCCTGCGCGACCAGGTCCGCATCGACGGGCGCGGCCCGCGCGACCTCCGTCAGCTGACCGCTGAGATCCAGGTTCTGCCACGGGTACACGGCTCGGCGATCTTCGAGCGGGGCGAGACCCAGATCCTGGGCGTGACCACCCTCAACATGCTGCGCCTGGAGCAGACCCTCGACACGCTGGGCCTGGCCAAGACGAAGCGCTACATGCACAACTACAACTTCCCGCCGTACTCGGTCGGTGAGACCGGCCGGGTCGGTTCGCCGAAGCGGCGCGAGATCGGCCACGGGGCGCTCGCCGAGCGGGCCCTCATCCCGGTGCTGCCCTCGCGGGAGGAGTTCCCGTACGCGATCCGCCAGGTGTCCGAGGCTCTCGGGTCCAACGGCTCCACGTCGATGGGTTCGGTCTGCGCCTCCAGCATGGCCCTGCTGTCCGCCGGTGTGCCGCTGAAGGCCCAGGTCGGCGGCGTCGCGATGGGGCTGATCTCCGACGAGGTCGACGGCAAGACGACGTACGTGACGCTCACCGACATCCTCGGCGCCGAGGACGCGTACGGCGACATGGACTTCAAGGTCGCCGGCACCCGGAACTTCGTCACCGCGCTGCAGTTGGACACCAAGCTCAACGGCATCCCGTCGGACGTGCTGGCCGGCGCCCTGCAGCAGGCGCACGACGCCCGGCAGACGATCCTCGATGTGATGGACGGCGCGATCGCCTCGCCGGCCGGCATGTCGGAGTACGCACCGCGGGTCACCACGCTCCGCATCCCGGTCGACAAGATCGGCGCGGTCATCGGCCCGAAGGGCCAGATGATCAACGCGATCCAGGACGAGACCGGCGCCGACATCACGATCGAGGACGACGGCACGATCTACGTCGGTGCGACCAACGGCCCGGCCGCCGAGGCCGCGGTCGAGCGGATCAACGCGATCGCCAACCCGACCATGCCCAAGGTGGGCGACCGCTTCCTCGGCACTGTCGTCAAGACAGCGCCGTTCGGGGCGTTCGTCTCGCTGCTGCCCGGCCGCGACGGCCTGCTGCACATCTCCAAGGTGGGCGACGGCAAGCGGGTGGACAAGGTCGAGGACTTCCTCAACGTCGGCGACAAGGTCGAGGTGCAGATCGCCGACATCGACCAGCGCGGCAAGATCTACCTGGACAAGGTGCGCCCGGAGGGCGAGGAGGCGCCGGCCGCCGCCGAGGGTGGCGAGCGCCCGGCCGGACGGGACCGGGGCGACCGTGGTCCGCGCGACCGCGGCGAGCGTGCCGAC